>NZ_JBYVEB010000002.1:0-101583 GCF_058117085.1 Chryseobacterium sp. CG10_8
AAAGAATCATCTAAGTAACGACTACTAAACATTTTAAATTCATTTCCATCATGCGTAGAGAAAAATTTAATGTTTTTATCCTGATTCAAGTTTTCTATTTTTCTTTGCGTTTTTTTACATGCATTAAAATCATCACTAATAAGCCTTTGAAATAGTTGAAATACAATCGCTTTAAAAGATTTCTCATTTGCTATTTCTGCTCTATCATAGTAGGAATCTACACAAAATAAAATTTCGGAATCCTTCATTTTTATTAGAACACCACAATGTCCAAACGTGTGTCCTGGTAGTGCAATTAGTTGTAATTGATCTGTGTTAAAAGGAGATGCACATCGAAAACCCTTCCAGTCACCGTCTTCAACCTCTACTGGTTTCCATAGAATATCGTCAGAAAGTTGGGCATCGAAGAGAGGGTTTTTATGATAATTTTCAAACTCTAATTTAGAAACAATTATTTCGCAGTTTCTAAAGTCTGTAATTCCTCCAATGTGGTCAGGATGAATATGAGTAATAATAATTTTTCTAACCTCATCAGGATTTAAACCTAGATTTTTTATTTGCATGTAAGCAGTTTCCCGCTTATCCAAAACAGGGCGATTCATTTTTCTAAAAATCCAGGATAACCGTCGTTGGGGAGACTCAATATCTTTAAGTCCCAATCCCGTATCCACCAATATCAAACCTTCTGTTGTTTCCAAAAGCAAACAATGACACAGCATTTTCAAAAAAACAGTGCGCAAGGTTCCACAATTCAAATGATGAATTTTTAGAATTTCCATTAACTTTTACATTTACTAACGGAAAACTATTTCCTAAGTAACAAACTACACCACTCTTCGCGCTGTTGTTTGTTTTCTAAAGTTAAATTTTGCTCGGTACAAACTTCCATTATATCATCCACATCAAAAAAACAAAGACCAGAAAGTAACAACTGGCCTCCTTTATTAAGAACAGAAACATAGGTTGGAATATCTGAAATCAAAATATTTCGATTGATGTTTGCTAAGATAATATCAAAACTCTCAGATCCTAAATTGTCTGCTGTTCCCTGAGATATTTCTAAGGCTACATCATTTCTCTGTGCATTTTCGATGGAATTTTCAACGGACCATTCATCGATGTCGATAGCCACTACTCTATCAGCTCCTTTTTGCTTTGCAAAAATTGCTAAAACCGAAGTTCCACAACCCATATCCAAAACCGTTTTGCCTTCGAAATCCATTTCCAACATTTGCTGAATCATCAAATGCGTGGTTGGATGGTGCCCTGTTCCAAAAGACATTTTGGGCTGAATGACAATTTCATGCATGTTAGGATTCGCTTCGTGAAACTCGGCACGAATCAAGACTTTATCTTCTACATTGATTGGATCAAAATTCTTCTCCCACTCTTCATTCCAATTGATATTAGGCATTTCCTGAAAGGAGTACGAAATAGCTACCTCTTCCGAATTCAATAACCAAAGATTATTTAAGTCTTCCTCATTCAACAAATCTTTTTGAATGTAAGCCAAAATTCCGGAACTCTCCTCTGTGAAACTATCGAAACCAACTTCGATAAGTTCTGCCATTAAGATTTCGCTCCAAGGTTGAACGGGATTGATTTTAAAATTGAATTCGAGGTAATTTTGCATGTCTATAAATTGTGATGCAAAACTAATGAAAATGAAGGCTAATTAAAAGGATTCTTCAAGAAATTGATTGGGCACATCTGTCGTTACAAAGTCAACTCCTTTTTCCTTTAATTTTTTGAAAATTTCAGGATCGTTAACCGTCCAAGTATTGATAATCAACCCAAAATTTTTCGCTTCTAAAATCCAGTCCGGATGTTTATCCAACAAAACACTGTAATGATAATCCAGACCATCGATGCCTTTATTTTTAAGCAACGCTGGAGCAATATCTCCCGCAAGATACTGAACAACGAATTGAGGAGATTGCCTTTTGACTTCTTCGCAAATATTTAAACTAAATGAAATAAACTCGCACTGATTTTCTAATCCCATTTTCTCGACAAGAGCCAAAGTTTTGGTGACAATCTCTTTTTCAACGGAAGGCGATTTCGCAGGTTTGATTTCGACAATTAGTTTGACCTTAGGGAATTTTGAACCTTGCTTAAGATACTTTTTTAAAGTTGGAATCTTTTCTCCATTAGACAATGTCAATTTTTTAACTTCACTAAAATTGGTTTCAGAAATTTCGACTTTTCCATGATGCTCGTCGTGAAAGACAACTAACTTTCCATCTTTGGTCATTCTCACGTCAAACTCACTACCATAAACCTTTAGTTCTTGGGCATTTTTCAGTGATTGAACTGAATTTTTTGAGGTTTCGGGTTCAGTTTTCCAAAAACCACGATGAGCAATTATTTGAGTTTGTGCACTGATCATACTTATAAGGAATAAAAACAGAATTTGATAAAATTTCATGCTACCTATTTTTAAACCTTAAAGGTATTTTAAATTTCCAAATTAAATTATTGAATTTTAGATTTTTTCTCCATGCTGAGACTTATCCAATCCCATCTCCTCCGATTTTTCGCCAACACGCAAAGGAATAATACTATTGGTCAATTTATAGAGAAGCAAAGAACCGAAAAAAGTAAAGACAGAAACCAACACCAAAGCCATCATGTGATGCAAGAACACTTCAAATCCACCATGAAGAAGACTGGCGTTTTCGCCATGAGCTAAAATTGCCGTGAGAATCATCCCCATAATTCCTCCAACTCCATGACACGCAAAAACATCTAAAGTATCATCAATTTTTTTCAATTTTTCCCAATTGACCATCATGTTAGAAACAATAGCTGAAATAAAACCAATGAATAAACTCTCCGAAAGACTTACAAATCCACAGCCTGGTGTAATCGCTACCAATCCAACAACCGCTCCAATACATGCTCCCAAAGCTGAAACTTTTCTTCCATTAATTCGGTCAAAAAATATCCATGTCATCATCGCAGAAGCTGAAGCAATGGTTGTAGTACCAAAAGCCATTGCTGCCGTTGCATTAGCCGCCAAAGCCGAACCTGCATTGAAACCAAACCATCCAAACCACAACATCCCTGTTCCTAACAAAACAAAAGAAATATTGGAAGGCTCGTGATGAGGATTCTTTCTTTTTCCTAAAAACATTGCTCCCGCAAGTGCCGCAAATCCGGCACTCATGTGCACTACCGTTCCACCCGCAAAGTCTTTAACTCCAAAAAATTTATTCAACAATCCATCTGGATACCAAACCATGTGACAAAGTGGAGTATAAATCACCAAACTAAACAAAATAATGAACAACAAATATGAAATAAACCGAACTCTCTCAGCAAAAGAACCCGTGATAAGAGCAGGGGTAATGACAGCGAATTTCATTTGAAATAAGGCAAACAAGACAAATGGAATCGTACTCGCCATTTCTTTATGAGGCAAAACACCTACCTGATTGAAAAAAGTAAAACTAAACGGATTTCCTATAATTCCATATTTCTCACCATTGATGGTAATCCCTATTGATTCACCGAACGACAGCGAAAATCCAACCACCAACCACAATATTGAAATAACACCCAATGTGATAAAACTTTGGAGCATGGTCGATATCACATTTTTGCGACCCACCATTCCACCATAGAAAAATGACAATCCTGGTGTCATCAGCAAGACTAAGCCTGAAGAAGCCAATATCCATGCAACATCCGCGCCTACAATTTTATCCTCGGTTAAGAAAAAATCCCCAGTCGAAGCTTCTGTTTTCCAAAAAAGTCCCACAATAGAAACTAAAGAAATAATGATAAAGGAAACAATCCAACGTTTTTCAATTTTCATCTATTTTATTTTTTACCCCCGCAAAATTAGATGTAATTTTTAATAAAACAAATATTTCTGCAATATACCCCCTATTTAAAATATAGCAAATGATTAATTTTTATAAAAAAAAATAAATATTCAATTAATTAATTAGGATCAAAATGAAGTCACATCAATATTAAAATCAAAGGTCTTCATCTTTAGTACACTTAATATCTGTAATATTTCATAACTCTAAAGCCTCTAAAACATTTTTATTAAGGCATTCTCTCAGAGAACGCATCAATTTTAATCTCAAGATATCATTTGAACTCAGGCTCATTTTGTATTTTTGTTCAAAATATATTTCAGATGTCCGACAACATTCAACAAAAAATTGAAAATCTACGAGCAGAACTCCATCAACACAATTACAATTATTATGTTTTGGACGAGCCCACCATTTCCGATTTTGATTTCGATGTCCTTCTGAAAGAATTACAAGAATTAGAAGCGCAACACCCTGAATTTCACGATGACAACTCTCCTACTCTGCGTGTTGGTGGCGGAATCACCAAAAACTTTCAGACCACACAACACCAATTCCGTATGTATTCGTTGGACAATTCTTATAATTTTGATGATTTGGAAGACTGGGAAAAACGAATATTTAAAACCATCGAAGAACCTGTAGAAATCGTAGCAGAACTCAAATATGATGGCGCTTCAATTTCAATTTTGTACGAAAACGGAAAACTTTCGCAAGCGGTAACGCGTGGTGATGGATTTCAGGGTGACGAAATTACCGCTAATGTTCGAACTATTTCCGACGTACCTTTAACCTTGCAAAACAATTTCCCAGAGCGTTTTTTTATGCGAGGAGAAATCTATTTGACAAAGAAAAATTTTGATAAAATCAATACTGCGCGTGAAGAAGAAGGATTAGACCCCTTTATGAATCCGCGAAATACCGCATCTGGAAGTCTCAAAATGCAAGATTCTGGCGAAGTGAGAAAACGTAGTCTTTCCGCGGTTTTGTATCAATTTATCTCCGACGAAATCCCAGCAACAACCCATTGGGAACTCCTTCAGAATGCGAAAAATTGGGGATTCAAAATCTCGGAACACGCCAAACTATGCACCACTCTTGAAGAAGTAAAAGAATTTATCAATATTTGGGATAAAAAACGCCACGAATTACCATTTGAAATTGACGGAATCGTATTGAAGGTCAACTCATTGAAACAGCAACAACAACTTGGCTACACTGCCAAATCTCCACGTTGGGCAATGGCGTACAAATTCAAGGCTGAAAAAGTAGAAACTGAGCTACAATCTGTCTCTTACCAAGTTGGAAGAACCGGCGCAATTACCCCTGTAGCTAACCTCAAACCTGTGCTTTTAGCCGGAACTATTGTAAAAAGAGCAAGTTTGCATAATGAAGATATTATCAAAAAATTAGATTTGCATAATGGAGATTTCGTCTATGTTGAAAAGGGAGGCGAAATTATTCCAAAAATCGTCGGGGTTAATTTAGAAAAACGAAATCTTTATCAATCTGAAATTCAATATATTAAAAACTGTCCGGAATGCGGAACCGAATTGGTAAAAATTGAAGACCAAGCTATTCATTTTTGCCCTAACGAGGCACATTGTCCTCCACAAGTGGTAGGAAGAATGATTCATTACGTCTCTAGAAAAGCCCTGAACATCGAAAATCTCGGTAGCGAAACCATCGAACAGTTGTATCGCGAAAAGTTGATTGAAAATCCTGCCGATTTTTACACCTTGACCAAAGAACAGCTTTTACCTTTAGAAAGAATGGCTGAAAAATCTGCTCAGAACATTTTAGACGGAATCGAAAAGTCAAAAGAAATCCCGTTTGAAAAAGTTCTTTACGGATTAGGAATCCGTCACGTGGGCGAAACCGTTGCGAAGAAATTAGTGAAAAATTTTCCAACGATTGAAGAATTAGAAAAAGCGACCTTTGAAGAACTCAACCAAGTGGAAGACATCGGCGGAAAAATCGCCGAAAGTATCGCTGATTATTTTCAAAAACCCGAAAATATTGAAATGATTATCCGACTGAAAAACTACGGCGTTCAGTTGCAAAAAGCTGAAAATTTTGGCGCTACCCTAAGCAATGTTTTAGAAGGAAAAACCTTCCTCTTCACTGGAAAGCTTTCGCTCTTCACTCGAGAACAAGCCGAAAAATTGGTCGAGCAACATGGTGGAAAAAACATCTCCGCTGTATCCAAAAATCTCAATTATCTCGTGGTTGGTGAAAAAGCCGGAAGCAAACTCAAAAAAGCCGAAGCTTTAGGAAGCGTCATTATCTTGGACGAACAACAGTTTTTGGATTTAACCAATAATCAATAACAAGAAACGGAGCCCGTCGGCTCCGTTTTTTTTTAATTTTCATCTACAAATCTTTGTTCGGCTTCGGAGAGCAAGACTTTACTCTCTTTCGTTTCCGATTTCACTTGCTCATTATCAGCAAGACTTTTTGACAAATCCACTCTTGGAGACAGTCCTTTCGCGTTACCTTTCTGAAACTTCATAAAAATAATTTCACGCTTAAAATCACTGGTGTAAGATTTTCCACTGATTGTATTAACGAACCCAAACCCTTCAAAAGAGGAACGAGAAGGTAGATACTTCTTATCGGACTTGTAAAACTCAAATGTCAATTTTCCGTTACCTAATTTCTGTTGAAAGGCGACTCCATCGGTGTTGACCTTATCTTTAGTTGCATAGTTGCTTTGGTCATAATCCATTTCATAATAGGTGATTACTTTATCCAACTTATTATAAACAAAATTTCCTGAAAAATCCAATCCCTCTTTAGAGGACAACATAAAAGAAATACTTTGCTCCACTTCATTGTCTTCTAATAGGTTTCCACTGACTTTGGTCCCAGGGGTTGCAAGTAAAACTTGAATTCGATACAATTCGTGATTTAAGAAAAGTGTTCCAATAAAATCATTTGATTCTTTTTCATTTGTTTTAAAATTAATCCTTTCTCTTTCCTGCGCCGTTTTGTTATATCTAATTCTATTAAGTTGCATCTGAACAAACTCATCATAATCTTCCTTGTGAGCGTATTTAAAAATAAACATATTAGAATCTGTCCAATATTTTGCATCGGCAACAAGCAAAAGATTAATTTTCCCATTTCTAATAATCCTCTGTTTATATAGGATATCATACAAAGAAGCATTACAGTAATATCTTTTGCTATAGGAACTCATCACATCATTGATGATAGGCTTAATATCAATAGGAACAATTTTGACTTCAGAAATCATTTTAACTTTAGGCTTTAAGCGAATGATGTCGTCCAGTTTCTTAAAATTTTCAGTTTCATAACCCCATTTCGTGATCTGAAATTGATTCACACCACTACTGACAAAAGCATCTCCATCATCATTAGTGTAAACCACATTATCAGATGAGATAATCCTGACATTTGGAATACCTTCTTGTGTCTCTTCATCAACTATTTTAATCTTTTGCGAACTTTGAGCATAATAAAGAGCGGAAACTAAAAGAAGTACAAATCTAAAAATCCTCATTGCGTATTTTTTTTCAAAGAAATAAAATTCCATTCTATATACCTTCGTATATTCAAATAAAATTTTGTTAATTCTTGTGCTAAAAACTTAAAAATTCTAAATTCAATTTAGAAAAATATCTATCAATGTAGATCAAAAATTTTATTTACTTTTAACCTACTCAAATTTATGTTGAAATGACTGCAGAAGACTTTTTTAATGAAATTTTAGCTGAAATCCCAGATGCCATTCCAGGAAAAATGTTTGGTTGTCCAAGTGCAAAAATGCAAAACGGAAAGACAGGAATGTTCTTTAAGAACGAAGAACTCATCGTCAAAATTACCGGTGAAACTTTGGAAGAAGCTCTCAAATTAGAAGGAGTCGGACTTTTTACTCCAAAAGAAAACAGACCTATGAATGGTTGGTACGTGATCCCTTTTCAGCATCAACACAAATGGAAAGAGTTTGCTAACATTTCTTGTGGTGGAGTCGCTCTATTGGAAAAAAAGAAGTAACTGCAAAACATTCAACTCTAAAACCACCCCGTCAAAAATTTTTCAAATTTTCGCCACCCATCCAAAGATAGGAATTTTCGCTTAGTTTCCGGAAATCTGTAGCCATCAATTTAATTTTTCAAAAAGAAGAGAAATACGATTCTAAAACCCACTTTTTTCACCTCATCAATTTTCCTTACTTTAGACGCAAATTTTTGAACATGATTAAGAAGACCTTTATCATCTCTGCCCTATTGACTTCTGTAACTTTTGCATTTGCTCAACAATACGGCGGAATGTGGATCCCAACGGAACTCAATGAGAAAGAAATGAAGAAAATGGGAATGAAAATTTCCGCTAAAGACATTTTCAACCCAGAAAAACCGAGTATCAAAGATGCAGTCGTACAATTTGGTGGTGGTTGTACCGCAGAAATCATCTCTCCAAAAGGTTTGCTTTTGACCAATCACCATTGTGGCTTTGGTGAAATCCAAGCGCATTCGACTTTGGAACATGATTATCTAACGGATGGATTTTGGGCAAAAAACATGGGTGAAGAATTACCTAATCCTGGACTAACCGTTGATTTTATTATAGATATCAAAGACGTGACCTCAGATGTTCTTAATGGACAAAATCTATCCGAAGAACAAATCAAAAAAAATATCGAGTCTTTGGAAAAGAATATTACTCGAACCAGTGATCAGAAAGTATTGGTAAAATCCATGTATTATGGAAACAAATATTACGCTTTCACTATTGAGACCTTCAAAGACATTCGTTTGGTTGGAGCACCGCCAAGTTCAATAGGGAAATTTGGTTCGGATACAGACAACTGGGTGTTCCCAAGACATAGTGGAGATTTTTCGATGTTTAGAATTTATGCTGATAAAAATAACAAACCAGCAGAATATTCGCCTGACAACGTACCTTACACGCCGAAATATTTCCTTCCTGTTTCGATTCAGGATAAAAAAGAAGGAGATTTCACATTTGTATTCGGTTTTCCAGGAAGAACTCAAGAATATCTTCCATCTGTAGCTATTGAAAAAATTGTCAATGAGACAGACCCTGCAATGATTACTGTCCGTGACTTGTCTTTAAAAACTTTAGACGAAAAAATGAGAGTAGACGATGCTACCCGAATTAAATATTCATCAAAGTACGCACGTGTATCTAACTATTGGAAAAAATGGATCGGTGAGGTTGAAGGATTAAAAAAATCCAATGCAGTAGCGAAAAAACAACAATACGAGACTTATTTGAGTTCCAAAAATCCTGAAATCAAGTCAACCATTACTCAGTTCAATACTCTTTACAAAGAGCAAGCGCCTTATGCATTAAACAATGCGTATTATGGAGAAGTAACCCGTAATGCAGAGACACTGCGTTTGGCTAATTATTTCATTGCTTTCCTCAATGACAAGAAAGCTGGAAAAATGACTCCACAAAATCAAGCTAAATTGGTTGATTTGTTGACTACTTTTTACAAAGATTATGACGGTGCATTGGACGCAAAAGTAACGGCAAAAGTAGTGGCATTATATCAAAACAAAAATAATCCTGCTTTTCTACCGAGCAACTTCGCCAAGTACAGCGATGCTAGAAAGAACGAAGAAACTTTTGAAAACTGGTCAAAATCTTCTATCATTACAGGAAGAGGCAACCTCAACGGGAAAACGGTTTACAACGACCTCGAAGCAATTCTTAATGACCCGAATCTGGCTACTGAACTTCAAAAAGATCCATTTTTTCAGTTAGCAGTTGAGATGAAAAGCGCCTATGACACTAACGTTTCTGCAAAATACAAATCTTATCAAACCCAGATTGACGCGCTTCAGAAAAAATATATGGAGCAGTTGATGGAGACTGACAAGGATCGAAAATTCTTTCCCGATGCCAACTCTACTTTGAGGGTGACATATGGAAAAGTAGCAGGTTCTAATCCAAAAGATGCTTTATCCTACGCCTACCAAACGCATATTTCAGGAATCATGGAAAAGTACATTCCTGGAGATTACGAGTTCGATGTTCCGAAAAAATTAATTCAGCTTTATAATTCCAAGGATTATGGAATTTATAAAAATAAAACCGGAGAAGTCCCTGTTAATTTTACAGCTACCAATCATACCACGAGTGGTAACTCAGGAAGTCCAGCGCTGGATGCAAAAGGAAATTTGGTTGGACTCAATTTCGACCGTCAATGGGAAGGAACGATGAGCGACATTAATTATGACCCAAAACTTTGTCGAAATATCATGGTCGATACCAAATACATTCTTTTCGTTATCGATAAGTTCGCTGATTCCAAATGGTTAATTGACGAAATGAAAATCGTTAAGTAATTTAAGAAAAATTAAACAAGTTGAAAATTGACTTATATCTCAAAAATAACATCAATCTTTCATATCAATCAAGCCACTTTTTTAAGTGGCTTTTTTTAAAATTTTTCTCTTTTGATAAATTAAAAGAATAAGATTTTCACAAAATACAAATTCTTAAAGTATTTTTACAGAAAATATTTAAAAAAAATCAATTTAACTTCAATATGCGATTATTAATATGTATTTAATAAAATTTGAATAAAATTTAGTTAAATTTGCTATAAATTATTAAACCTACGTTAATAATCGACGTCCGAGGCTTTGACCTATCTCATTGAGAAATATATTATTGGCACAATTTTTTAATAAAACGCCTTCGTTGCAAAAACCATAAACTATACAAACATTCTTAAAATTATGAGTATGAAAAATTTCTTTACCTTATTTCTGGTGATGATTTTTGGATTCGGGTTCGCTCAAGAATCAGATACCAAATCAATCCCAGGAACAACATTTAATTTTGACTTTCAGAAACTCGAAAGTCAATTTGGTAACAGTCGTCTGTCCAAAGGCAAAATAAAAAACGGAAGTATCACTCTTCCTGATTCCTATGGCAGAAACATCACTTATCTGTTGAAGGAAAATGATTTGACCGAAACCAGATTATCCAATCTTATCACTTTTGACGGGGTAAGCCAAGACGGATTATCATCTCTGAAATTATCGCTTTTCAATGACCACTTCGAAGCGATTATCAAAAACAATAACGGATACTATTTTGTTGAACCTTACAAAACACAACAAGGACAATATCGTATTTACAGCGCAAAAGATGATCTTGGTGAAAAAGGTTATTGTGGTATCGATTATGATTCTAATATCATACAAGAGATTGATGAGTTAGGAAAATTAAATACCTCAAAATCTGCTACTAACTTTCCATTTGGTAATCAACTCAAAAGATTACGTTTAGCAGTTGCTACAACAGGTGAATTTACAGCTGCACATTCGGGAGATCAAGACCTAGCTTTAGCAAAAGTTGTTGCTATAGTAAACTTAATTAATAAGATTTACGAATCGGAGGTTTCTTTAACATTTACGTTGGTAGCTGAAACAACCAATAAATCATTAATTTTCACGGACGGAACAACCGATCCATTCACTATTAATACAAGTTTTGCAAGTGCTGCAAATTCTCAAACAGGCTTCAATACCTTAAATGCCAACGGAACTTTACCTTATGCAAATTACGATATTGGTCATACTTTCAATATCATCTCAACTGGTAGTGGTGTTAGTGGACAAGCTGGGCCACAACCTTGTAATAACACAACAAAAGCTAGAGCATGGACAGAGTGGTCAATCGGCTACGGAAATTCAAACGTTGTAGGGATTGCTGTTCATGAAATGGGTCACCAATTTGGTGCAGGTCATACATATAACGCAATTGGAGGAAGAACTTCAACTCCAACTTTTTGTACAAGTAGTTGGAGTTCAAGCTCTGCAGTTGAACCAGGAGGAGGAACAACATTGATGGGATATAATTCAAACTGTCCTAATTACACCAACACAGGAGATGTTAGTTTAGATTATTTTAATGCAAAGAGTCTTGATCAGATTCTTGCCAATCTAAAAAATAATGCAACTTGTCATACATTGGTAGCCTCTTCTAATTCCGCACCTTCAGCAGATGCAGGAGTTGATATTAGTATTCCGAAAAACACGCCTTTTAAATTAAAAGGTATTGCAAGTGATCCAAATAACACCAATCTTTCCTACACATGGGAACAAGCTAATGTTGCAACTGCAAACGATAAAGGAGCATTTGGAAATACAATAGCTGGAGCTGGAGGTTACACAGCCGTGAACAGTACAACAGCACCATTATTTAGATCTAAACAAAGTACAACTACAACGGAAAGATATTTTCCTAAAATGACTTATGTTCTAAATAATCAAAATGAACCTGCAACTGCAGAAGCTGAAGCACTATCATTAGTTGCCAGAACAATGAAATTTAGATTTACAGTTAGAGATAATGACACGAATAATGGTGGTTTAGACTCTGATGAAATTGTTGTAAATGTTACTGATGATGGTCCTCTTGCAGTAACTTATCCTAACGCAACAGGAATTAGTTTAGCTAGTAGTAGCAGTATGAATGTTACTTGGGACGTAAATACTACGAATAATTTACAACCTAATGTTAATATCATGCTTTCTATTGATGGTGGTAATACTTTTCCTTATACATTAGGAAGCGATGTTCCAAATAATGGTACAGCAACTGTAACAATACCTAATGTTCCTGGAACAACAACTGCTAGAATTAAAGTTGTGGGAGTTATCAATCCTTACGCTGAATTTTTTGATGTATCAAACAATGATTTTACGATTACTTCATCTTGTGGGGCTTACGGAACATACATCTCTCCTACAACATCAGTTACAACAATCGCAGGTAGTTCTAATGCTAATCTTGCAATGACTACTCCTGCTGCTATTTCAGGGCAAGAATATACAAGTAAAACTATTATTTACCCTACACCTACAAATAGCTCAAATAACCTAGTGATCTACCTTAATAATACTTATACCTCAGCATATTCATATGGAAACACAAGTAGCTATGTAAATAAATTTAGAGTTACTGAATCTGGAACTTACACTTTTGTTAAGGCATCAAGTGGTTTTTTCATGATTAGCTTCCATAAGGAAATACCTTTCACAACGTCTACATTCCTTACTTCAAACAGTTACAAGATTTCAGGTGGCGCAAATATTATTCCATCTACACAACCTGTGAACTTAACAGCTGGAGTAGATTATTATTTCTATGGAACAAACTGGGGAAGTCAGTCTGGCGTTACTCATACAGTGTCATTTAATGGCCCTGGTATGGTATACGAAACAACGACAGCTCCTACTGGATATTCATACACATTCATTGCAATTAATGAAAGTACAGGTCTCATCGCTGCACAAAACAGTACTGCAAATTTCACAACTCTTCCAGTTGGAACTTACTCTGTATACGGAATCTCCTATGCTGATAGCGTTTCTCCATCAACATTTGTTGGAAAAACCTTTAGCCAAGTAGTTATAGATGGAGCTTGTGTTAATAGAAGTAAGAACTCCAGAACTCTGATAATTACATCAAGCACAAGTCTTGGGACTTCTGAAAACATTTCTATTGACGGTACGATGATTGCTCCAAATCCTACGACCGATTTTGTAAAAGTATTTACGAAGAAAAAAATCAGTCATTATGAAGTTTATGACGCTTCTGGAAGACTAATTGCAAAAGACAACTACAAAGACAACAGTATCGATGTCAGAAGGTTGAAAACTGGAACTTACTTCCTAAAATTACTAAACAATGATGCAACGGTTTATCAAACCAGCTTCATTAAAAAATAAATCTCTACAAAAAACCACTTCATCTTGAGAAGTGGTTTTTTTGATATCTTTAAATTATGAAAACATTAGTGTTACTTTTCGGACTTCTATCTTCTTTCGTGTTCTCTCAACAGCAAGAATACATTTTCAAGTTTAATGGAAAGAAATTCAAAAAAGAATTTTTAAAAACTAAAAATCCGGCTCAATCCATCACTTTGTATTCTGTAAAAGGACAGACCATTCCTTTTGTGGTCAATGAGCATTCGATTTCAGAAACACCGATTCCCAATATTTATACCTTCAAAGGAAAGAGCAAAGATGACCAACGCATTATTTCTTTCACTTTATCCAACAATAAAATATCTGGTTCATTCTCAGAGAATGGCGTCGAATATTACTTCGAACCTACCGCAAAATGTAACCAATACAAAGTCTATCGACAAAATCCTACCGAATCGCAGATTGGACAAGAACACGATACCCTTCCTTAAAATAAAATTGAATTCAGCTCATAGGGAAATTTTGAACAGAATAACAAGTCACCCTGTGTATTAAATTTTAAAAAAGTATTTTTGGGGAAATATAGAAATTAAATGGAAAAAGCAACTTCAAAACACCCAAAAGGACTACCCTTTCTATTCTTCACCGAAATGTGGGAAAGGTTTGGTTATTATTTAATTCTAGGAATTTTTGTGCTTTACTGCATCGAACCAGAAGGCGCATCAGGAGGTTTAGGACTTACCGACAAAAATGCAGACGACATTTTCGGGACCTACATCGCCTTGACCTACCTCACTCCTTTTATTGGCGGATTTCTTGCAGATCGAGTTTTGGGCTACATCAAATCTATTTATTTGGGAGGAATCTTAATGGCCGCAGGTTACATCGGAATGGGGATTTTTAAGGAACTTCCATTGTTCTATTCTTCGCTCGCACTAATCATCATTGGAAATGGATTCTTCAAACCGACTATTTCAACCGTTTTAGGAAATCTATATTCAGAAGAGCCGTATAAAGCCAATAAAGATTCTGGTTACAACATATTTTATATGGGAATTAATATTGGTGCATTTATTTGCAACATTATTGCAGCTTATATGCGAAATAAATACGGATGGGGACCCGCTTTCATTACTGCAGGAGTCGGGATGCTTTTAGGATTGATAATTTTCAGTATTGGTCGCAGACATTATTCGCATGCGGCACAGATGAAACCTGTCCAAGAAGGTGATACCAAGCTTTCAGAAATTCTTATGAAAGTTTTTGGTCCAGCCATTATTGCAGGTGTTCTAGGATGGTTTGGTCCAGACAAAATGCTTGGTCATAGCATTTTTGGTAGTCAAAATACAGATGCCTTTATTTTTGCATGTATCCCAGTCATATACTTCTATATCTCGCTTTATTTCAAATCTAATTCGAAAGAAAAGCCGGCTATAGGTGCTTTGTTATCAATATTTCTTATCTCTATGTTTTTCTGGGCAGTTTTCAAACAAAACGGAACCGCATTGACTAGATGGGCAAATTATTATACCGAAAGAACTGCTCCAAAATCGATTGAAAAACCGCTTGCTGATCTCTATTTGGTTGAAGAAAAAACTTATGAAGACAAGGAAACTCCAACCTATGATGACCAGTTTCGTTCTCAGAAAGATGAAGCTGGAAAAACCATCAAAACGATTGGAAAGGATATTTACTTTAAAAATATTGAACCTTCAGAAAAAGCTGAACTCGAAAAGAATCCATCGCAAAAAGTATATCTATATAACACCGAACTTTTCCAATCCATTAATCCAGGCTGGGTAATTTTGCTCACTCCCGTTGTTGTGGGATTTTGGGCATTTCTCAGAAGACGAGGAAAAGAACCTTTTACACCGTCGAAAATCGTTTTGGGATTATTTATCTCTGCGCTTTCTTGTCTTGTTATGGTCTTTGCTGTATACGCAGGAAGCAATGGTCAAATTAAGGTCTCTCCTCTTTGGCTTGTTGCGAGTTATGGAGTGATTACCATTGGTGAACTTTGTCTTTCTCCAATGGGACTTTCCTTCGTATCAAAACTCTCTCCTGCAAGAATTACCGCATTAATGATGGGAGGTTTTTTCTTAGCTAATTCCGTTGGTAATAAGCTTTCAGGGATTCTTGCCAGCACTTGGTACAGCTATGAAAACAAAGCCAACTATTTCTTAGTCAATTTTGGACTCTTGGTTTTCGCGACACTACTTGGATTAACAATGCTGAAAAGACTCAACAAAATCATGAAAGAGCAAGGTCATTAGAAAACCGATAGAAAAAAGTTGACCTAAATCTACTTTATTTAGAATACCAATCGCAGCTTGATGCTGCGATTTTTTTCTTGATTCTCTTCATATCGCATCAAAAAAACTATATTTGTGAAATAACTATAAACTAAACAATTACAATATGAATACAACACAGACGCCAGAAGGACATCCTAAGGGACTTTGGTATTTGTTCGGGACAGAAATGTGGGAAAGATTTGGGTATTACTTAATGCTCGGAATATTCTCTCTCTACATGTTGGACGGATGGAACAATGGAGGAATGGGATTCGACCCCACCAAAAAATCAGATATTTATGGAACCTATCTTGGATTAGTCTATTTGACGCCTTTTATTGGAGGATTACTAGCCGACCGGGTTTTGGGTTACAGAAAATCTATTGTTATTGGAGGATTAATGATGGCTTCTGGGTACTTCTGCCTTTCCATTCATAACACCACAGCCTTTTTTATTGCTTTAGGTTTGATTATTGTCGGGAATGGTTTTTTCAAACCTAATATTTCTACAATGGTAGGAAATCTGTACAGTAAAGAATCGTTGAAAGACAAAAAAGATGCAGGTTTCAACATTTTCTACATGGGAATTAACATTGGTGCCTTCGCTTGTAACTTTGTAGCTGCTTACATGAGAATCAACTATGGTTGGGGATTTGCCTTCGTTGCTGCAGGAATTGGGATGCTTATTGGTGTAATCATTTTCCTATCAGGAACTAAACATATCAAAGAAGCAGATGTTGTAAAACCAGTTCAAGAAGGTGATATGTCCACCGGTAAAATCTTAGGAATGACCGTTCTTCCTATGTTTGTTTTTGGAATTATTGGTTACCTCATACCTGGAAACTTTTTAGGCTCTGACACTAATGATGCGTTCATTATAGGATGTTTGCCTGTCATTGGATTTTTTATTTATTTGGCTTTCAAATCCGAAGCAAAAGAAAGCAGAGCTATTAAAGCCTTGTTAGCAGTATTCACCTGCGTGATTTTGTTTTTTGCGATTTTCCATCAAAATGGAGATGCATTAACTGTTTGGGCTGAAGATTACACCAATCGTAACATGCCAGAAGGAGTGGCTAAAGCTGCAGACAAAGTAGGAATGGCGCAAGTTGTTGTTAATAACGATGTTGTTTCTGGAGACCAAGCCACCTTTGACGCAACGATTGAAGAGATGCGAAAAAAGGAGGAAGCAATGCCTTCTGTAACTAAAGAAGAGTTACAAGCTAAAGCCAATTATTCTAATGAAATTGGACAATTAGAAAAATCAAGAAAGTACTTCGAAACCCTTCCAAAATCAGAAATTCCTGAGCAAGGAAAAGATTTAAAACTTTATTCAACCGAATTATATCAATCAATTAATCCATTCTGGATTATTATTTTGACACCGATTGTAGTAGGTTTCTTTAGTATGTTGAGAAGAAAGAAAAAAGAACCAAGTACTCCGACAAAAATTGCAATTGGACTTGTTGTGACAGCTTTATCAGCATTGGTAATGGTAGGTGCAGTGTATGCAACCAATGACTTATCTACCAAAGCAAGTTCTTGGTGGCTGATTGCTTCTTATGGGGTTATCACTATTGGTGAGTTATGCCTTTCTCCAATGGGATTATCACTGGTTTCCAAACTATCACCTCCAAGAATTACCGCATTAATGATGGGTGGTTTCTTCTTGGCCATTTCTGTAGGAAACAAACTTTCTGGAATGCTTTCGAGCCTTTGGGAAACCATCCCAGAAAAACAAAATTTCTTCTATCTCAACTTCGGATTGGTGATGGGAGCAGCAGTTCTGATGTTCTTAATGTTGAAATGGCTTAACAAAGTAATGAAAGAGAACAACGTTCACTAATATTTCCATAAATAAAGATAGAACCACCGAAACATTCGGTGGTTTTTTATGTAGATACCTCAAACTTCAATGCAATACGAAACATTAAAATATTGCGTTTTACATTTTTTCGAAAATTAAAACTATATTTGTGAATCTTAACAAAATTTAACAATTAAAATATGGATACAGTACAGCCAGCAAAAGGACATCCAAAAGGATTATACCTATTGTTTTTTACTGAGATGTGGGAGCGTTTTTCCTACTATGGAATGAGAGGGATTCTTATTCTTTATTTAACAAAAACATTTTTAGAAGGTGGATTAGCCATTAATGAGCAAACAGCGAGTTTGATTTATGGTTATTTTACAGGCTTCGTATATTTCACTCCGCTTATTGGAGGTTGGTTGGCTGACAAATTTTTAGGACAAAGACTTTCGATTACGATAGGTGGTATTACGATGATGATTGGGCAATTGGTGCTCTTTGCCATGAATACACATACTGGTCTTTATTTGGGACTATTTTTACTCATTTTAGGAAACGGTTTCTTCAAACCAAATATTTCTACACTTGTTGGTGGATTGTATGGTGACAATGACGATAGAAGAGACTCTGCGTTTTCTATTTTTTACATGGGAATCAACTTAGGTGCATTTTTGGCTCCACTTGTAATCGGAGTATTAACCGACGATATCTTCGCTGAAAAAAATGAAGCGGGAGTAATTGTAAAATATGGTTATAGATACGGATTCTTAGCTTCAGCAATTGGGATGTTTCTAGGACAAATCCTTTTCAATCTTTTGGCTCAAAAATATCTAGGAGACCTTGGAAAGAGACCTGGAAGCTTACAAAGTAGCGCTATTGACGTAGATAGCGAAAAGCCTTCTGATGCTAATCATCCTTTAACTTCAGCAGAAAAGCAAAGAGTATCTGTTATCTTCGTATTCTTCTTATTTGCGATTTTCTTCTGGGCGGGATTCGAGCAAGCTGGCTCTTCACTAAGTTTGTACACCGATAAATTTATCGATAGAACAGTTTTTGGATATACGATTCCAACATCCTTCTTTCAATCAGTTAACCCATTATTTATCGTATTATTAGCCCCATTATTTAGTATTTTTTGGAGTTCTAACTTAGGAAAAAGATTATCCACCCCTATCAAAATGGGAGTTGGGATGATTCTTCTAGGTGTAGGTTTCTTCTTTATGCTAGGAGCGGTTGCAGAAAGGGGTGGTGATGTACAAGACACTGCAGTTAAAGCAAGCTTAATGTGGTTAGTATTAACTTACCTTCTTCATACGATTGGTGAACTTTGTCTTTCTCCAGTTGGACTATCAGTAGTAACTAAACTTTCTCCGCCAAAATTAGCTTCTTTGTTAATGGGTGTTTGGTTGTTATCTTCATTTGTTGCTAACATCGTTGGAGGATATTTAGCTTCTTATGTAGAAGCTCTTGGAGCAGGAAAAATCTTCTTATACGTATCAATTTTCGTTATTCTTTGTGGAGTATTACTCATTTCTCTTAACAAAGTATTGACTAGAATGATGCATGGTGTAAAATAATAATCACCAACATTATCATATAAACCTCTGCTTTGTCAGAGGTTTTTTTTATTTTCGTTCTTTGCTTTAGGCGACAATGTTGTTTGGAGCAGTTTATAACAACTAATTTCTTACAATATGTCACAAACATTAGAGCAAATCCAAAATTTCAAAGGGAAATATCCAAGACAAATTTGGTCACTATTTTTCTCCGAAATGTGGGAAAGATTCTGCTTCTACGGAATGCGAGGAATGCTGGTTTTCTTTATGATTTCTCAATTAAACTTCAAAGAAGAACAAGCTAATTTGCAGTATGGAGCAACCCAAGCATTTGTCTACGCATTTACTTTTGTCGGAGGATTATTTGCAGATAAAATATTAGGATTTAGGAAATCATTGTTTTGGGGAGGATTATTAATGATTATTGGAAGTTTGATTTTGGCAACCGATCCGCATCAATTTTTCTTTTTAGGAATTGCTTTTACAGTTGTAGGAACTGGCTTTTTCAAGCCTAATATATCATCAATGGTTGGTCAGCTTTACAAACCAAATGATTCCAGAGCTGACGCAGGATTTTCTTTGTTTTATGCAGGTATTAATTTAGGTGCATTATTGGGAGGTTATTTTTGTATTGCAATTGGAAAAGGTGAATTATTTGGTAGTGTAATCAAGGAAGGTTCTCGATGGAATGTCGCATTTGGTCTGGCGGCAATAGTCATGGTTATTAGCTTAATCAATTTTGTTTTTACACAAAAAAGTCTTGGAACAATTGGACTTCAACCAGGTCATCCACAATCTGAATTAAAGGTAGCTCCTATAGAAAAGTGGAAAGAATATGGGGTTTACGTTTTATCATTGATTTTTGTTCCTATCATTATGGTGATGGTTGCAAAAACAGAATACACTGACTATTTCATGTACACCATCGGACCTTTGACACTCATTTATCTATTTTATGAAATGTCAAAAGTTACTGTTGCCGAAAGAAAAAAATTATGGGCCGCCTTAATATTTATATTGTTTTCTATCCTTTTCTGGGGAATTTACGAACAAAGTGGTGGATCGCTGAGTATTTTTGCTGCAAAAAATCTTAACAAGGATCTATTCGGTTTAGATCCAAATGGAGTGAATAATTCGGGAGGTGCATTTTTTATTATTTTTCTTGCTCCTCTTTTAGGATTACTTTGGATTTGGTTAAGTAAAATAAAATTCGAACCCAATACCATTATAAAATTTGGTTTAGGTTTTATATTTTTAGGTTTAGGTTTTTACGCATTGTATGCAACTAAATTTTTTGCCAATGCGGAAGGAATAACCTCTCTAAGATTTTTTACAATTGCATTATTAATTATCACTTTTGGAGAACTCTGCCTTTCACCAATTGGACTATCGATCATGACTAAACTTTCGACGAAAAATCTACAAGGAATGATGATGGGGATGTGGTTCTTAGCATCTGCATACGGACAATATGTTGCGGGAATCATAGGAGCCAATATGGCAACAGCAAAAGAAGGAACCTCTAACCTTGAAGCATTAATTACTTATGCCGAAGGATATAAGCAATTGGCAATTTACGCAGTAATTGCAGGAGTTATCCTTATCTTGATTTCTCCTTTTGTCAAAAAATTGATGCAAGAAGTTCGATAAAATTTAAAACATAAAAATGTGTAAAAGCCCCAATAAATCACCATTTTTTGAGGCTTTTTCATGATAATTTTCGTATTCTTGTTGCATAAAAAAACAAAAAATTTCTACAATGAGAACATTTCTTAGTTCGTTGCTGTTTCTATTTTGCATTACAACCGTTTTCAGCCAAAAAATTACCATTAAATCCAGTACCCATCCTGAAGGAATTGAAGGTATTATTCTTATTGACAAAAATGGGAATATGACTGGAAAAACCGATATCAACGGAGAAGTAACCCTTCCCGAACAAGCCGACGAATTCTATATTCTGAATCATCCAACACTTGATAACGACACCCTTTTCACAAACAAAATCACAGATAATGCCTATTTCGTCAAAGAAGTCAGAGTTTTAAAGATTCCTGAGATAGCGATTACTCCTACTAAAAAAGATTACACCGTTGTAAGAGGATATTTCAATGCTTATGTTACTAACAATGGAGTTTTCAACATTTTTGCTGATGGAATTATTGAGTATGCGTTTGATAACGATACTAATAAGCTAAAAGAAACAACAGTTTTGGAATATCGCACTTTTATTTTAGAAAATCAAACAGAAGATCGCAAACAGGTTTCCAGTATTGTTTTTGACAACACACTGAAACTACCGGATCTTAGCCCTTTAAAAAAATTGGAAGAAAACACCTATTTTAAAAAAGTCATCAACAAAGAATTGGGTGAAGTGAGTTTCGATTATTCGGAAAAGTTACTCGAAAATAAGGAATTCAAAATTTTTGGATATGTTTTCACCAATGTCGCATACAAAAGTTCTCTCAAATTTGCAGGAGAAAAGATTAGCCCAAAACGATTACTTAGTAAGACAGATTATAATAGCATCGAAATCAAACATAAAACCGAAAGTAGTTTTGCAATAGTTAACGGTATCTCCAACTTCTACCCTCAAGAGGTTTTCAATAAAAATAAAAACGAGCTCGAAAAAGGAGTAAAATTCGATAGAACAAAAAGCCAATTCAAAACCGAATTTTGGAAGGATGAAAACTCCAACACCATGTTTGAATTTTTATCACAAAGATTCAAAGAAGATTTCAAATTGCAAAAGTAAATACAGCGGAAACCAATGGTTTCCGTTTTTTTTGTCCTTCAACGAATCGTGTCTCTTCAAAGATGATTTCTTTCTTATAAATTCCGTATTTTTGCAAGTCTTAATTTTATCATGGCTACAGCAAAAGAAATCGACATCAAGAAGGAAATTTTTGTCAAAAACGCACACCTCAACAACCTGAAAAACATCGACGTACTGATACCCAAAAACAAATTGGTGGTCATTACAGGAGTTTCGGGTTCGGGGAAGTCATCTTTGGCGTTTGATACCATTTACGCCGAAGGACAAAGGCGTTATGTGGAAAGTTTGAGCTCTTATGCGCGCCAATTTTTAGGTAAATTAGAAAAACCAAAAATCGACGATATCAAAGGACTTGCTCCTTCTATTGCGATTCAGCAGAAAGTAATTTCCAGCAATCCACGTTCGACCGTGGGTACTTCTACGGAAATCTACGATTACATGAAACTTCTTTTTGCTCGAATTGGGAAGACCTTCTCTCCTATTTCTGGCAACGAGGTCAAAAAAGATTCGGTTTCGGATGTTATTGATTTTATCAAAAATTCTAAGAGTGAAACTTTTCTTTTAAGAGCTCCTCTAAGCTATGAAATTAAAACATTTAACGAAACTCTAAACACTTTAAAAGTTTCTGGTTTTACCCGATTAGAAGTTAACGGTAACCTTGCAGGAATCGAAGATTTGGAAAGCTTCGGTTTCGTTCCAGAGAAAGGGATGGATATCCAATTGATGATTGACCGTTTTTCTTATGAAGAGGACGAAAATTTTCTTCAAAGATTGGCTGATTCCGTTCAGATGGCGTTCTACGAAGGTCATGGCTACTGTTCTTTGAAAAATATTGACAAAGGTAATATTCAAGAATTCTCCAACAAATTCGAACTCGATGGAATTGAATTTTTGGAACCTAATGTTCACTTTTTTAGCTTTAATAATCCTTACGGCGCTTGCCCAACTTGTGAAGGTTACGGAAAGGTGATTGGTATCGATGAAGATTTGGTGATTCCCAACAAGCGACTTTCGGTTTTCGAAGAAGCGGTTGCGCCTTGGAAAGGAGAATCCATGAGCGAATGGAGGAAAGAATTTATTAAAAAAGCGAAAGACTTCCCTATTCATAAACCTTACTTCGAACTTACGAAAGAGCAAAGACAATTTCTTTGGAAAGGAGACCAATCCAAAAGCTTCCCTGGAATTGACAATTTCTTCCGAATGTTGGAGGAAAATCTTTATAAAATCCAGTACCGAGTGATGCTTTCTCGTTATCGAGGAAAAACGCTTTGTCCCGACTGCGAAGGACTTCGACTTCGACCAGAAACCGAATATGTCAAAATCGATGGTCATAACATTCAATCCATGATTGAGTTGCCTTTGGATGAACTTTTACCTTTGATTCAGAATTTAAAACTTTCCGAATACGACCAAGAAGTTGCCAAAAGATTATTATATGAAATCACGACAAGATTAGACTTCTTACTGAAAGTTGGTCTTGGATATCTGACATTAAATAGAACCTCCAACACCCTTTCTGGAGGAGAATCGCAGAGAATTAATTTGGCAACCAGTTTGGGAAGTTCATTGGTAGGTTCTATCTACATTTTGGACGAACCGAGTATTGGATTGCACTCTCGAGATACCGAAAATCTGATTGAAGTTTTAAAAAACCTTCGTGATTTAGGAAACACTGTTATTGTTGTGGAGCATGACGAAGACGTGATGAGAGCGGCAGATTACATTATTGACATTGGTCCGGAAGCAGGTTTTTTGGGTGGCGAATTGGTATTTGCAGGTAATTTTAAAGATTTGAAAGACGCCGATACTTTAACCTCCAAATATTTGACAGGTGAATTAGAAATCAAGGTTCCTTCGACGAGAAGAAAAGCCAAAGAATGGATCAACATCAAAGGCGCTCGACAAAATAATTTGAAAAATATCAACGTGGACATTCCGCTCGAAAATCTGGTCGTTATTTCTGGAGTTTCTGGAAGTGGGAAATCAACTTTGATGAAAGAAATTTTGACCAACGACCTCCAAATTCAGTTGGGAATGGGTGGTAAAAAAGGAGATTACGATTCCGTTGAATTTCCAAAAAAACTCATCAAAAACATGGAACTGATTGACCAAAATCCTATTGGAAAATCTTCCCGTTCTAATCCTGTGACTTATCTCAAGGCTTATGACGACATCCGAGACCTTTTTGCCAAGCAAAAACTTTCGAAAATGATGGGTTACAAAACCAAACATTTCTCCTTCAATGTAGATGGTGGTCGCTGCGACGAATGCAAAGGTGAAGGAGTAATAAGCGTTTCCATGCAATTTATGGCGGATATTGAACTCGAATGTGAAGTTTGCAAAGGAAAACGTTTCAAAAACGAAATTTTGGAAGTCAAATTTGATGACAAAAACATTTCCGACATTCTGCACATGACTGTTGATGAAGCCATCGCTTTTTTCCGAGATAATAAAGAAGAAAAAATCGTTACCAAAATAAAACCACTTCAAGATGTAGGTTTGGGTTATCTGCAATTAGGACAAAGCTCCTCTACCCTTTCTGGTGGTGAAGCGCAGCGTGTGAAGCTCGCTTCATTCTTAGTAAAAGGCGTTACGACAGAAAAATCCTTATTCATCTTTGATGAACCTTCAACAGGATTACATTTCCATGATATTAACAAATTATTGAAATCTCTTCAAGCTTTAATCGACTTAGGACATTCGGTGATTGTCATCGAACATCAACCCGACATTATCAAATCTGCAGATTGGATTATCGACATCGGTCCTGAAGCTGGAAAATATGGCGGAGAAGTTGTTTTCAGCGGAACTCCTGAAAATTTAATTAAAAATAAAAACTCGCATACAGCGAGATTTTTGGAAGAAAAATTAAAATGAAAAACACAATATTCCAAGATATCAAAAAGGAATTAAATTATTTCCTTAGATACATCAAGTCACCATTTGAAAATTTTGATGAACAACTGAATTTCTACGACAAACAGAGGATTTTCACTATTCTACTTATAGCTCAACTGATCTTTACAACAGTGGTAGTAATTCCCATCAGTTATTTGGTAGATTCTATTCTTCCATTACATCCAAAAGAAATATTCTTCTCTTTGAATGTCTACTTCATGATTTTAGCAGCGGTGATTGCTGCTCCAATTATCGAGGAATTAATCTTCCGACTACCTTTGAAATGGAATCGAAATTTTCTTTTGTGGATTCTTAATGAATTCGTTCCTGGAAATAAAATTCACAATTTTTGGAACAGAAATTACAAATTCTTTTTCTATGCGTTTGCTATTGCCTTTGGTTACATGCATTTGACCAATTTTGAAAACGATTGGACATTTTTCTTCCTCGTTCTATCACCATTAATTGTAATGTCGCAATTGGTTGCAGGGTTTGTCTTTGGGTATATCAGAAATCGATTAGGCCTTATTTGGTCCATGCTTTTTCATGCTTTTTTTAACTTTTTTCTACTTATTACGCCATATCTCATCTATGACAACACCCAACTGGTAGAAATTAAGAACGAAAAAATGTCCTTCAATGTCACCTATTTACAGTTCGAAGAAATGGGCAGTAGCTACTATACAATCAGTGAAAAAGACGGTATAATTAATAATATCGAAGCTCGAAACATGAGTTTATCACACTTCACGAAAGTAGTTTTTGGTAAAAAATACTCTTCGAAAGAAGTTAATACAATGAATCTTGATTTTCAGTCTAAAGATGGAGTAACCAAAAAAGAATTGCTTGAAATCATGAAGTCGGAGCTAAAAATGGAAGCAGATTCCTTACCTTAAATTCTAAATTTTATTCCAAAAAAAATGCATTTGGCTTCGCTTAGTATTGCAAAGCCAAAATAGTGTATATGTGAATAAATCCGATCTTATTATAGAATGCTTTCGAAATAGAATTCTTTCAGAATTTTACTCGAACTGATGACATCTAAAAATGAAAAACCAATTTTCATCAATTTTATTGATATTTTTAATTTAAAAGTTAAATAATAATTGACTGTTTATATCAAAAGGAATACTAATTTTGTGCTTTTATTTTAGCAAAAGACGGGGCAAATTTTCCTCGAAGGCAACCATTAGTTAAAATCAAAAACTGAAAACAAAATGAAAACATTCTTAGCATTAATCTTTACGACAATCTCGATGATTGCGGTCGCACAAACAGGTTCTGTTAACATTAATGTGTATGATGAGTTTAGTAAAAATCCACTTAAAGCATCGGTCACCATCGTTTCCACCGAAGAAAAATTCGAAGGAGAGGGAAATGTGGCATTACCTAATATTGCGGTGGGCAACTACAACTTCAAAGTTAGCGCACAAGGATACGAAGATAGCTTCCTCAACGATATTAATGTTGTACCTAATCAAAATTTAACTTTATCCATTGGCCTTAACAAGGCTGCGCAAAATATTAACGAAGTTATCGTTAGCAAAAAAGTGTACAAAACAACCGCAGAAAGTCCTGTTTCCTTGCGAAATATTACAGCAGAAGAGATCCAAAAAAATGCTGGTTCTAACCGAGATGTTTCAAAAGCTATTTTGAGCTTTCCAGGTGTGGGAAGTACTGCAACCTTCCGAAATGACTTATTTATTAGAGGAGGAAGTCCCTCGGAAAACAGATTCTACATTGATGGCATCGAAGTTCCTATTATCAACCACTTCCAAACTCAGGGTTCTTCAGGTGGACCAAGAGGGATTATAACCGTCGATTTCATCAAAGATGTAGATTTCTACAGTAGTGCATTTCCTGCAAAACGAAATAGTGCATTATCGTCTTTATTCGAATTTAATTTAAAACAAGCGAGAAAGGATAAATTAGGTTACAAAGTCAATTTGGGTGTGGGTGATATGCAAGTAATGGCCGATGGGCCCCTTTCTAAAGACCAGTCTTGGAGTGGATTATTATCAGTTAGAAAATCCAATTTGCAATTGCTTTTTAAGACTTTAGGATTACCTTTTCTACCAAGCTATTACGATACGACTTTCAAGGTTTCAAAGAAGTTCAAAAGCGGAGACGAATTGTATTTCATCGGTTTAGGAGCGATTGATAAGTTTAAATTAAATCTGGATGCAGAGAAAACCTTAAGTAATTTGACCATTTTGGACAGAGTTCCGACTTCGCCTCAATGGAATTACACTTTTGGAGCAGGCTATCGTCACTTGGCAAAAAATGGAAACTGGCTTTTCACTTTAAGTCGAAATATGTTTGATGTAGAGTCTGTCAAATATTACCGAAATATCGAAACTCCTGATAATCTTCTCTATAACTACCACTCTCAAGAATCTGAAAACAAAATTAGAGTGGATAGAAGTTTCAGAATCAATAAATTTTCGTTCATGGTTGGTGGAAACGGAAATTGGGCTAAATATTACAACAATTCCGTGGTGAAATCCGTAAGTCAAACCGCGATTAACAATGACGATTATTTGTCAGAACTCAATGTTTTACAATATGGCTTCTACGCACAATCTTCAACGAAGATTTTTGAAAACAGACTTCAAATTTCTGGTGGTATAAGGATTGATGGCAGTAACTATTCCAGCCGAACTAATAATCCATTTGAACAGTTTTCACCAAGATTTTCTTTAAGTTATAAATTGTCCGAAAACTGGTCAGCCAATTTCAATTCGGGCATTTATTATCAACTTCCTACTTATACGGCTTTAGGTTTCAAAGTCAACGATGTCTTTGTCAACCGAAGCACTTTAGAATACATCAAAAACGCACATTTTGTTACAGGTCTGGAATACAATGGAAAAGACAATTTGAGATTTACCGCAGAAGGATATTACAAAAAATACAAAAACTATCCGTTCTCCCTGAGAAACCAAATTTCTTTAGCCAATTTGGGAGCCAATTTTGGAAGTGTAGGAAACGAACCATTGGATTCAAGAGGATTTGGAGAAACTTATGGTTTCGAATTATTAGCTCAAAAAAGAACCATCAGTAATTTCTATGGAATTGCGGCGTATACTTTTGGATATTCAAAATTTAGTGATGCGACAGGAGACTTACTGCCTTCAAGTTGGGATTCGAGACATATTTTTACACTGACGGCAGGAAAATATTTTAAAAGAAATTGGAATATCGGAGCAAGATTTCGCATGCAATCTGGACTTCCAGAGACGCCTTATGATTTAACAAGAAGTGCTTTGATTTCCATTTGGAACATTCAGAACGGTCCTGTAACTGATAACACGCAACTCAACTCCCTTCGTGGAAATACCGTTCATCAATTAGACATTAGAGCTGAGAAAAAATGGGTTTTTAAAAAATGGCAATTGACCGCCTATATTGACTTTGTCAATGTTTATGGTTCCGAAAATCCAAGCAATTTACCTGTAGTCGATTTGCAGAGAGACAGTGACTATAATGGAATTATTGCTAATCCATCGGCTTCATATGACCAACAATACTACCTTTTACAAATGGGCGAAGAAGACAGTAGTACTCCACTTCCGTACTTTGGATTTATTTTTGAGTTTTAGAAAATTTATTTAAAATCGTTATACTCTTAACAAATCACACTTATCCACATTTTTTTGTGGATAACTTGTTAATTTTAACATTAAGTTCTTGTTTGAGTGAAAATTAATTGTATATTTGAATAGGTGATTTTTTTGAAATCATGAAAAAAAACCGCACATACCAAGTAAAATTAATTACTTAAATAAAATTTAAGGGAAGTCGCATCGACTTCCCTTTTTGTTGTTGTATAACTAAAAAAATGAGATGTTTTATCTACTGAATCCGCTTCTAAAGAGCGGATTCTTTCATCGAAAATTTCATCTCCTTTTGTTAAATTTTACTTCTTTAGACATTTTTCTAAAAATTGGTCTTGCTCCCAAAGCAAATGAAAGATATTCTCTTTGGCTGCATATCCGTGAGATTCTTTTGGAAGAATAACCATTCTGACATTTTTTGCTCCCAAATTCTTCAAAGCCTGGAAGTAACGCTCCGATTGCAAGGTGAAAGTACCCGGATTATTGTCTGCTTCACCATGAACTAATAACAAAGGTTTTTTCATTTCGTTAGCGTTCATAAATGGTGACATGGTATTGTACAATTCTGGAACATCCCAATAATTCCTTTGCTCACTTTGGAATCCAAAAGGAGTCAACGTTCTATTGTAAGCCCCACTTCTTGCAATTCCACAAGCAAAATCATTAGAATGCGTCAATAAATTGGCTGTCATAAATGCACCATAAGAATGTCCTCCAACAGCAACTTTATTTCTGTCAATATATCCTAATTGATCCACTGCATCAATCGCCGCTTTTCCGTCTGCGACCAATTGCTGAATAAAAGTATCATTAGGCTCGGTCTTTCCTTCCCCGATAATTGGGAAACTCGCATCATCCAAGACTGCATATCCTTTGGTTACCCAATACACAAAAGACCCATAATACGGAAATGTAAATTCGTTAGGATTCTTGGTATTTTGTCCAGCTGTTGCTTTGTCTTTGTACTCCTCTGGATAAGCCCAAACCAAAAGCGGAAGTTTTGGTTTTTTAGCAAAATCATAATTTGCGGGAAGATAAAGCGTTCCTTGTAGTTCTACCCCATCATTTCGCTTATACTTGATTACTTCTTTATGAACATCTTTGATACTCTCAAAAGGGTTTTTAAAGTTAGTTAACTCCTCTGCCTTATTATTTTTGATGTTTCTTAAATAATAATTAGGGAACTTATTTTTGGATTCCATTGACACCAAAATATTGCCTTTTTTACCATCAATAATATCAATAATACTCTCTTTAGCATCCGTCAGTTTGGAAGTATAAAGTCTTTTCTTGTTAAGAGTCGTAAAATCAAATTCGTCTACAAACGGAAACTGTCCATCCTTGGTAAAACCTTCTCCTTGCATGTAAGCTTTGCCATTTTGGATATCGATAACTTCCCTGCCATATTGATTTCTTGAAGTATGAAAACTTCCCGGATCACTGTATTTATCCTGAAAATTACGGTCCGAAATTTCTTTTGACACTTTAGTAGTTGGATTCAAAAGATAGGTTTTGGTAGACCTTGTATCGTACCAACTATCATAGACTACTGCAATTTGGTCGTTCCCAAAATCAATTCCGTTATAACGCTGTTTGGTTTTAATCAAAGACTCAGGCGCATTATTAAATGGCGCGTCCCAAGTAAACACTTCATCTCGAAGTTCAGCTGCTTTTGTCGCATCACCACCATCTAAAGCTTCGACAAAATAGAGACTCGAAGGCTTATCCGCTCTCCAATTCATACTTCTTTTTCCTTTTCGTGTAGAAGAAAATCCTTTCGGTTGAACTTCATTAAGTGAAATATCATTTACTTTTTTCACCAAAACACCTTTAATATCATAGACTTCGGTAATCATCGGAAATCTACTCAACGGAACGATATAAGAAAATGGTTTCTGAATGGTAGTAATCATTACGTAATTTCCATCTGGTGAAATTGACGTTCCGGTGTAAATTCCTGCCGATCTATAAGCCGTCTCCTTTCCTTGCAAATCCACTTTTACAATCTCAGAAGTCGTTAAAGTTTCAAAGTTTTTCTCGTCAGTTGGATTTTTTAATAAGTCTTGATAAGTCCTATTCTGAGACACATTACCATCCGAAACAGAAACTGTTGGTCCTGTTGGAAGATTTTTTTTGTCATCTAATAATTGAGGACGATTTGCAGGAAGCTTCATCACCAATAATTCGGAAGAATTTTTCATCCAATCAAATGGGCTTCCCATATTGGCATTAAGATTATCAGAGGTGATTTTACTTGCGGTAGCCGTTGCCAAATCCAAAATCCAAAGCTCAACACCCTTACTCGTGGTGTTCGTAAAAGCTAACTTCTTGTCGTCTGGTGAAAATCTTAAATTAGAAATTTTAGGATTCTGAGGTAATCCTTTCACTTGAACTTCGGTTTTATCCTTTAATTTTTTAATTTTTAAATTATTAGAATAAGTTACCGTACTCGAAATATTAGTTATTGGATTTACCCTTAAACCACCCAACCTCATCTCATCTTGACTAAGGTCTTCCAAAGTTTTATAAGTAGGTCGATAAGTAAAAACCATCCACTCACGGCTGTTGTTCATGATGACAGATGGTGCTCTTTCGAAATCTGCTAATTGAAGTATTTCTTGTGAAGGCTTTTGATAATCGATTTTTTCCTGAGCAAAAGTATTGAGCGAAAACGCTAAAAGAAATAAAGAAGTCTTAATAATTCTCATAAAACAATAGTAGTTTCAATATTATGTTAAATTAGCTGTAAATATAAAATTAGTTTCTAAAACTGCAATCCACCAAATGGTCATTCACCATCCCCGTCGCTTGCATGTGAGCATAGACCACAGTCGAACCCAAAAACTTGAATCCTCTTTTCTTAAGGTCTTTGGCTAATGCATCACTAATTTCTGTTGTCGCACGGATATCGCTTAATTGTTGATGGTGATTAATTAAGGGTTCTCCCCCAACAAATCCCCAAATATATTTGGAAAAACTCCCAAACTCTTTCTGTACTTCCATAAATTTTTGCGCATTGCTGATGGTCGCCAAAACTTTAAGTCTATTTCTAATAATCCCCTCATTCTGCATTAATTCTTCAACTTTTTTGTCAGAATATTTAGCAATCTTTTTGTAATCATAATGATCAAAAGCCTTCTCGAAATTCTCTCTTTTTTTCAGAATCGTGTACCAACTCAGTCCTGCTTGAAAGCTTTCGAGAACCAAAAACTCAAAAATAGTTTCGTCATCATACACTGGCTTTCCCCATTCGGTATCATGATAATTGCGGTACAAATCATCTTTCTCGCACCAACCACACCTCTTTTTATCCATTTGTTTTCAATTTTATAAAAATCAAATTTAATGAATCGGTTCTTAAAAAATATCACGTTTTCAAAAAACATATTCCTAATATAAATGTCATTGATAAAATCTTTATAAAAACTTCAAAAGTCAGCATTGACCGTTGTTCAACAAAGTATAACTTCAATTTTTAAAAATTGAAATGAAATTTCCGTAGAAAAAAATTGCTTTTTTATTATAAATCAGTAACTTTGATAGACTAACCATTAAAAATTTTTAATCATGAACGAATTTCAAAAAACAGTAGAGAAAATCAAACTTCAAATTGCGCTTGCAAAAACAAAACATGACATCAAAGAAGGAATTCAAGATGCAAAACATGACATTGAAAAAGGCATCAAAGACGCAAAAGAAACTATTGAAAATCTTCAGGCAAGTGCTCAAGCATACATTAACCAGCAGAAAGCAGCCTCTGAAACCGCAAATCAGGAAGATTGGATGACCACCCTCAAAAACGACCTTCAGGATGGATGGAGTGAGATTTCTGACACTGCAAAAGACGCTTGGCAACAAGTCATGGGCAAAAACCAAAAAGCATGACAAATGATTATTTGCCATTAGACTTACAACCAATTTAATAACAAGGAGTCCTATTTTTTGGACTCCTTTATTTCTTTGGAAAATAAAAATGCTTACTTTTGTTTAAAATAACAGAAAATTATGTCATACGGATTACTCAAAGGAAAAAAAGGAATCATATTCGGAGCACTCAATAATCAATCCATTGCGTGGAAAGTGGCAGAGAAGTGTCATGAAGAAGGCGCAGAATTTATATTATCCAATGCACCCATCGCTATGAGAATGGGCGAACTTAATGAACTTGCAGAAAAAACAGGTTCTGAAGTAATTGGAGCAGATGCTACATCTGTGGAAGATTTGGAAAAACTTTTTGATGCTGCGATAGTAAAATTCGGAAAAATCGATTTCATCCTTCACTCTATCGGGATGTCTATTAACGTAAGAAAAGGCATTCATTATACCGAAATGAATTACAGTTTCTTAGAAAAAGGATGGGATGTTTCGGCGGTATCTTTCCATAAAGTAATGAGAGTGGCTTGGGAAAAAGAATGTATGAATGAGTGGGGTTCTATCTTGGCGCTTTCTTATATTGCTGCACAAAGAACTTTCCCTGATTATAACGACATGGCTGATAACAAATCTTATTTAGAAAGTATCGCAAGAACTTTTGGTTATTATTGGGGAGAAAAGAGCAAAGTACGTGTTAACACCATTTCTCAATCACCAACGATGACTACAGCTGGAAGTGGTGTTAAAGGTTTTGGAGGTTTCTTTGGATATGCACAAGATATGTCTCCACTTGGTAATGCCAGTGCAGAAGAGTGCGCTAATTATTGTGTTGCCATGTTCAGTGATCTGACCAAGATGGTAACAATGCAAAACCTTTTCCATGATGGAGGTTTCAGCAATACAGGAGTCTCCCAAAAAGTGATGGAGAAGTACGATATGTAAAATAATCATCTATACAAGATATTAATCCGGTCAAAATTGACCGGATTTTTTGTTTTCAGAATTTTGATGTTAAAAATTATAAGAAATAGGAAAAACACGGTATACTTTTCAATGAATACCCTCAAAATATTAACATTATTAAGTTGAATCTTTGCATCAGAAAAATAATTCAACAAAAAAAATCAAAAATTATGAAAACAAAAATCTTCACTTCAGTTCTTGCACGAGTACTCATGTTAGCCGTACTTACTTTTATGACCATCACATCTTGTAAGAATGACGATGACGAGACACCTGCAATTGTATATCCAGACCAAAATCCATTGGAAGGATATCTTTCTTCAACAGGATTTAATCAGACCAATGTACCTACTATTAATGGTGGAAATTATGAATTCGGTATAGAATTTTCCCCTAACGTAAAAGGAAAAATAAAAGCCATCACTGCAAAACTACCAGAAATTAATAACAATCTGAAAGTTACTATCTGGGACGCCACAAACAAAACCGTCTTAAGAACAGAAATCATCAATGTCTCAAGTGTTAATACAATAATAACAGCTACGATTTCGGATTTAGCCTTGGAAAAAGATAAAAAGTATGCGATAACTATGAATAGCAACGATTGGTATCAAAGAAGCAAAACAGATATGAGTTCAACAACTTATCCTGTAACTTCTGGCAATATAAGCATAAATCGTTATGGTTACGCAACAGGTTCAACTCAAACGTATCCAACCTCATTCTCAACTTCCTATTATGCAGGAGATGTAAGCTTCGTCTTCCAGCAAACAGAATAAAGCCATAAGACTATAACCATTAAAAGAAGGAACATATCAGGCGATATGTTCCTTTTTCATTGAAATTGGTTTCAAGTTTTTTTTCTCAAATTTCTCAAAAATCTTATATTAGCAAAAACCATTTTTATGTCTTATTATCCGCTGACCAGCATCCCTGATTACTTTGGCATTGACCAATTATTAACCGAAGAACACAAGTTAATACGTCAATCTGTTAGAGATTGGGTGGAGAGTTTTGTAATGCCAAGAATTGATGACGCTGCTCAACATCACACAGATTTACCCAACTTAATGAAGGAATTGGGTAATATTGGAGCACTCGGACCTTATATTCCGGAAGAATATGGTGGCGCAGGTTTGGACCAGATTTCTTACGGACTCATTATGCAAGAATTAGAAAGAGGTGATTCTGCAGTTCGTTCTGCAGCTTCTGTACAAAGCTCTTTGGTGATGTTTCCTATTAATGAATATGGTTCGGAGGAACAAAAAAGAAAATTTTTACCAAGATTGGCGGCTGGAGAATTGATTGGAAGCTTTGGATTGACTGAACCTAATCATGGCTCTGACCCAGGTTCGATGGAGACTCATTATCAAGACAAAGGTGACCATTATCTTTTGAATGGTGCCAAAATGTGGATTACCAATGCACCAGTATGCGATATCGCTGTCGTTTGGGCAAAAGGTGAAGACGGAAAAGTAAGAGGACTAATCGTTGAAAGAGGAATGGAGGGTTTTACAACACCAGAAACCCATAACAAATGGTCGCTTCGTGCCTCAAAAACCGGCGAATTGGTTTTTGCAAATGTCAAGATTCCTAAAGAAAATATGCTTCCAAAAGTGGAAGGACTCAAAGGACCACTTTCTTGCCTTAATTCAGCGAGATACGGAATTTCCTGGGGTGTTATTGGAGCTGCTATTGATTGTTATTGTACTGCTTTGCAATATTCAAAAGAAAGAAAACAATTCGGGAAACCTATTGCTTCTTTCCAGCTTCAGCAGAAAAAATTAGCAGAATTCGTAACAGAAATCACCAAAGCGCAATTGCTTTGTCTCCAATTAGGAAATCTCAAAAACGACCACAAAGCTACTCCTGCTCAAATTTCGATGGCGAAAAGAAATAACGTTAAGATGGCGATTGACATTGCAAGAGAAAGTCGCCAAATATTAGGCGGAATGGGAATCATGGGAGAATTCCCAATGATGCGTCATGCAGCGAATTTGGAATCGGTCATAACCTACGAAGGGACTCACGATGTTCACCTATTAATTACCGGATTAGACATTACGGGAATTAATGCGTTCTCGTAGAATGTAGGAAAAGATGAAAAAAATTCTATTCTTAATGTCACTGCTTTTTCTCCATTTTACTTTTGCACAAAAAATAATTGTAAACGGAAAAGAATCCAATAGTAAGTTATCATGGGATGATTATACTGGAAAAGTGGATGAAAAAAGCAATTTTGATTCTGGCACTTACTACAAATATCATTATGATTACCAAATAAAAAAGGCTGGAAGAAAAAATATTGTCGTATATCAAATGAACATCATTCTATCTTTAGATGAAGAAAAATCTTGGATAAAAATGACTAAAGCCACAGATGAATTACTTTCTCATGAACAAGGACATTTTAATCTTGGCATTTTAGAAGTTCGTGAAATAGAGAAGATGATTTTAAATAAAAAGTTTGATAAAAAAACTTACCAGTCAGACATTAAGAATATTATCGACCAAATTGATTACAAATACAAAAAGGAAAACGAGCGCTACGATAAAGAAACAGAACATTATGTAAATAAGAAAGCTCAAGAAGAATGGATTTTATTCTTCAAGAAACAACTTCCAGATCTTTACCACTAAACATAAAGAGGAAAAATCAATTGAACGAAGTCTTCACGGTTTCCAAAAACGGAATCTCAGGATTGAGGATTTCAAGGATAATATTTTTGACAGAAACCATCGCATCATCAAGATCTCCCTTGATAAACTCTAACGGAATCACTCCCTCATTGACAGCTCTAAAACTCCAAATCCCTGGTTGAACATTTCTACCAGAAAATTCGGGTAATTGCCCCAATACATATTGATAAATGCACAATTGGATAATTTGGTCCTTCTCCTTACTCATCAGATAATCTTCACGATTTTCCTCAGTGATGGACAATCCTAATTTTTTGCTCTTCCCTGACTTGTAATCAATCACCCTAATTTCACCATTCAACTCGTCGATTCTATCGATATATCCATAAAAAGATATAGAATCCTCCTTCTCATCATCTAAGTAAAAACGAATTTCTTCAAACTTGCGCTCTAATGCGATAATCCGAAGTTGATTGCCACTGTTCACCAACTGCAAATCATAGTTGACCACATTTTCAATCACCTTTTTAGCAATCGATTTCTGGATATAATTGATTCCATTTTGGTAATATTCTGGTTGGTGTTCGAGCTGTTTAATACTTTGATTCAGGACTTCCTCTACATTATTTAGGGCTTCATTCAAAAGCTTTTCAGTCACAAACTGTCCAACAAAATTTTCGTAAATAATCTGAAGTGAGTAATGCACTAAGTTACCAAAGTTCTTATTCGACAACTCTTCTTCAATCTCAATGGCTTCTCCTGTATTCAGAATTTTATTAAAATAAAACTGAACTGGGTCATGAAGGTAAGAAGTAAGATGTGTCGCCGAAACACGACTTTTCCATCTTTCTAATTGTAAAAATACCGCTTCCGTTTTTTCAACTTCCATCAATTTTTCGACAACAGGCTCTGATGAATTTTCAATAATTCGATGATGAATTTCGTGCGGACTTTCTAACTCCAATTGCGTAATAAAACGGCTTTTTTCACCAGAACTCATCCCCGAACTTACGCCATTATACAACAAATGAACATTCTCTGAATCTTGTAGCAATCGGTAAAAATGATAAGCATAGATTCCATCATTTTCCAAATAAGTATGAAGTCCAAAATTTCGTCTTACATCAAATGGAAGAAAAGTGTTTTGAGAATTACCTAAAGGCAATTTCCCCTCGTTAACAGAGAGTAAAATAATATTTTTAAAATTCAACAATCTGGTTTCCAACAATCCCATCACTTGTAATCCTTGCAACGGTTCGCCTTGAAAATCAATTGTTTCCGTATTAATATAATGTTGAATTAGCTGCTCCAAAGTCTCCATAGTGATTGGAAAACTATAGGGCGAAATTTGATTTCTAATCAGTTTGAATACTTTTTCGAAATGCGAAACATTCTCAAATAGAACATCATCCAACTCTCTGAACTTCAGTTCAAAGCAGTACTTCTGCAATCCTTCTAAAAATTCAATTGGAGTTTTTGCTTTTACTAAAAGCGGAAAAACAGATAGTTCGTTAAGATATTCGGTCAAAAATTTCGTCGAAAGATAGACCATATTGTGCTTCTCGATCTTAGAAATAAAAGCATCTATTTTCGACTTTTCCTCCACATTAACAGGAACTTCCTCCAAGATTGAAGTCACATCACTGTAATAGTAGGAACCGGATTTCTTTTCCAAATTTTTCTGCAAATGAAACAAATGCTTCATTGCGATACTAAAACTGAGATTCTTCAACGGAAATCCCATCGTAATATTGAGATGTTCTACGATCTGAAGCGAGTCCAAAGTCGCTGGCAAAAGGTTCTCGTCTAAAAGTACAACGGCTGTATCCGAAAAATCGGCACTTTCTCCATCCGAAAATTGCTCCAAAATTTCAGGTAGCAACTTGGTTTGTGCCACTGTCCCCGAAACTTCATAGACTTGTATATTTTTTGATTTTTCAAAATCCTTCTCAATCCACTGAAACTCTCTGCTATCATTGAATTCTTTCCACTTAATATTCTGCCTTATAAATTGTCCAGCCTCTTGCCTTTCATCATCAATATAATATTGATCTGCCTGAAAAAATATTCTTGCTTTGTCCCATTCAAAAAGAGATTTCACCAGTTTTTCTTCAATAGGAGTTAACGCATTGAATCCACAAAAGATGTATCGCTTGGATGTACTTTCGACAAAACTTTTTAATTTTTCTCTTGCTGATTGGTGAACCATTCCGGAAGTTGCCCATTCCTTCTTCTCCAATTCTTTTCTTAAAATCGGTAAAAAGGAGGACATATTACGCCAAAAATTCAAGAATTTTTTGTGTGCCGAATTTTCTTCATCATCAAGCCTTTGAGACCAGTTTTTGATGCGCTCTTCATCATGCATGTATTGCAAAATAGCAGTATCATTTTCAGAAAATTTCAGCATGTCGTCCCAATCTTTGGAAAACGTAGGAAACCATTTAAGAAAACCTGCGAAATCTTCCTGTGGTTGCAGACCAAGTTTTTGATAAACTTCATAAGCAAACAACCAATAAGAAACTCCTGATATCTCTTGTTTTTCAGAAATTTCGCCTATCAATTCTTCAATAGTAAAAAACTGAGGAAGAAACCCCGAATATTGCTTTTCCTCCAGAATTCTCTTAAAAAAAACCAAAGGTCTTTTACCCGGTAATACCACAGAAAACTTTGATAAATCAGCATTTTCTGCAAGAAGTTCTTCGGCGATGTTTTGTAAAAATTTCAAGAAATGGATTTAAAAAATTTAAAATTTGAGTTTCAAAAAAGTGAAAAATAGTCCTTAACAATACTTCTCAATAAGCTTCACCACTCAAAGTGACAACGACTAATCTAGGACAAAACTGACTCTATTCAACAACAATGGTTTTGGTAATGACCGTAGAATTATCTTTCCAGAAATTGAACGTATAAGTCCCTACTTCTCTTGGCTGAAAATTAAATTGGTCCATTTCTGTATGAGTAGCCTGAGTACAATTTCCGTTATGGGTGTAAGAATAAGCTGTTACATTTCTTGTAAAGCCATCCCTTTGATAATCGTATCCATAAAAATTCTGACATCCGCTTCCATAGGTAGAATAAGTCCTAATACTTTGCACCGAATAAACGTCCATCGTATCATTAACCAAAGTAACACTATCAATGGCAATTTTGTCCACAGAAACAATTTCTACGTAATTGTCTCTATCATCATCCTCGCATTGCACCGACAAAGCAAGCAATGCAAAAGCACCTATTAAAAATAAAAACTTTTTCATGGTATGTTGTTTTCTGTTATTAAAAACTAAAGATACTAAAAATTAAAAAGTTAGGGCTATTGGAAATTTCCTTTAGAAATATAGACCACCTTTTTGGTATCAAAGAACTCTTCTTCGAATTCCTTATTCAAAGGAAAAATTTCACATCTCAATCCAGCCAACTCTTCCGCCAAATCACCGCCCTTGAGATAAAGAACTCCATTGTGTTTTGGATTAATTTGCTCCTTCAAAAACTTTCCTCTTAACCATCTCAAAAACTCTGGCATACTCGTCACAGCGCGGCTTACAACGAAATGAAATTGGTCTTTGACCTTCTCTGCTCTTCCATGTATTGCTGTAACATTAGTCAAGCCCAATTCTTCAGCAACTGCTTCTACGACTTTAATTTTTTTTCCAATAGAATCAACGAGCGTAAATTGAGTTTCGGGAAACATTATTGCCAACGGAATCCCTGGAAAACCACCTCCTGTCCCAATATCCAAGACTTTGCTTCCTGGAGAAAAACTCATCACCCTTGCAATTCCTAAAGAATGCAACACGTGTTTCTCGTACAAAAATTCCGTGTCTTTTCTGGAAATCACATTAATTTTTTCGTTCCATTCCAAGTAAACATTCTCTAATTCAGAGAACTGATTCAATTGATTTTCAGTTAACTCCGGAAAATACTTAGTGATTAATTCTACGCCCATAATCTAATTCTAAACACAAAAGTAAATTTCTTATGACGGAATTCAAAACAAAACTCTCGAAAAATTTTATATTTGTATTTCAAGCATTGAAGAATTATGAACAAACTTTCCGACCGAATTAACAGAATGGGATATTCACAAACATTTGTGATGTCTAACAAAGCAAGAGAACTCAAAGCTCAAGGAGTTGATGTTATTAGCCTTACTTTAGGCGAACCCGATTTCGATACTCCAGACAACATCAAAGTTGCTGCACATCAAGCTATAGATGAAAATTACAGTCACTACTCTCCTGTTCCGGGATTTTTGGAATTAAGACAAGCTATTTCCAAAAAACTGAAAAGAGACAACAATTTAGAGTACAAAGCAACCCAAATCTGCGTTTCTAACGGAGCCAAACAATCAATTCTCAATGTTTTGCTTTCAATTATTAATGAAGGAGACGAAGTTATTTTGCCCGTTCCGTATTGGGTAAGCTATGACGAAATGGTCAAAATGGTAGGTGGAAAATCAGTTTTTGTTCAGACGGGATTCGATACCGATTTCAAAATGACCGCAGAACAATTAGAAAGTGCGATTACTCCGAAAACCAAAGCTATTCTTTATAGTTCTCCATGTAATCCTTCAGGAAGTTTCTACACCAGAGATGAACTGAAAAAAATCGCTGATGTTGTTGTAAAATATCCCCACATCACAGTTATTTCGGACGAAATCTACGAGTACATCAATTATGAAGGAGGTCATGCTTCTATCGCTGAATTTCCTGAAGTATATGAGCAAGTTGCTATTATCAACGGGCTCTCCAAAGGTTATGCGATGACAGGTTGGAGAATGGGGTATTCTGCATGTCCTGAATGGTTGGCAAAAGCTTGTGACAAAATCCAAGGTCAAATGACCAGTGGACCTAATACGATTGCTCAAATTGCGTCTATCACCGCTTTGGAAACCGACCCTAAAGATTATCATTATATGATTGCAGAATTTCAAAAACGAAGAGATCTTGTTTTTGAACTAATGCAAGACATTCCGCACTTCAAAGTATCGAAACCTCAATCTGCGTTTTACTTTTTTCCTGATATTTCTCATTATTTAGGAAAGACACTTAAAGGTAGATTGATAGAAAATTCCGATGATTTCGCCATGTTTTTATTAGAGGAAGCTCATGTTGGATGTGTAGGCGGTAATTCTTTTGGTAGCCCAGAATGTATTAGATTTTCTTACGCTGCGTCAGAAGAAGACCTTCGAAAAGCGATGGACAGAATCAAAAATTGCCTACTTTCCATCTCAGAATAAAATAGTTATAATCTCAATTTTTCTAATAGATAATTTCTTTTGGCCCTTTTGAACCAATTGGTGTAATCTTTATACCTTTGCACTTTGAAAAGAAGAACTAAAAAAAATTATACAATTATGTCATTAGTCGGAAAATTATTCCCAGATGTTACCGTTGACGCGATGTCAGAAATGGGTGACAACTTAAGAATCAACGTATTAGAAGAAGCTACAAAAAATCAGCAAAAAGTACTATTATTTTGGTACCCGAAGGATTTTACATTCGTTTGTCCAACAGAATTGCACGCTTTTCAAGAGGCACTACCAGAATTTGAGAAAAGAAACACCAAAATCATCGCTGCATCTTGTGATACTAACGAAGTACACTTCGCTTGGTTAAACACTGCAAAAGATAATGGAGGAATCGAAGGAGTAACTTATCCAATCCTTGCTGATACACACAGACAATTAGCTAACATTTTAGGAATTGTTGACCAAGATTTCGAATATGATGAAGATGGTAACGAAATTTTCACTGGTTCTAACGTAACTTACAGAGCTACTTACCTTATTGACGAAACTGGAAAAATCTTCCACGAATCAGTAAACGATATGCCACTTGGAAGAAACGTTAAAGAATATATCCGTTTGGTTGACGCTTACACCCACGTTCAGAAACATGGTGAAGTTTGTCCAGCTAACTGGGAGGAAGGAAAAGATGCAATGAACGCTGACCTTAAGTCAACAGCTGCATATCTTGCTTCTCACTAATTAAGAGGGAAAACCTTAATCTATAAATTTGAGATTTGACCTTGGTTAAATCTCATTTTTTTAACCTAAAATCTAAAACAATGTACACAGAACTTACCGAAGATACCCTTCAAAATATTGTGAACGAAAACCCAATAGTAGTAGTACAATACGGCGCAACTTGGTGCGGAAATTGCCGAATCATGAAACCAAAATTCAAAAAATTGGCTTCTGAAAATGAAGAAATCCCTTTCTACTATGTTGATGCAGAAAAACTTCCTGAAAGTAGAAAATTAGCGAAAGTTGACAATTTACCAACCTTTGCCGTCTTCAAAAACGGAGCGTTGGTTAACCAAGTGCAAACGAATCAAGCAGAAAGCTTGAATCAACTTTTTGCGGAGAGCAAATAATTTAGTTTCATTTAAAATTATAAAAAGATGAAAATCCCAATTATAAGACAACTCTATCAAAATCAAACACCAGAAAACCTCGAAAAAACTTTAGAAGTTTTGGAAAGTTTCACAGAATTTCGCGGTGTGAGTGAAGAAGATATCAACGTTGCTGGAGAACTAATCACCAATATTTGTGGTGCTCTTGAAGTCCATGAAAGCGTAAAAAATGGTATGATAGAAAAAGATGCCCTAAATGCTTTTTCTAAAAAAGTACTGGGTTCTATTGACTTGTCTTAAGACATTGTCTACAACCAAAAAAACAAAACCTTTCCAAAAATATGGAAAGGTTTTTTTATTCAAAATAGAGTATCTTAATTTTCTAACAATTTAATGGTAATAAAGACGGCACTAACCAGATTGATGATGAGTACCAACCAGTAATTTTTATCCTTTTTAAAAAGTCGAAAGCAACTCAAAAGGAGCATTGTAAATACAAAAACGTACATTGGCACTGTTAAAAATGCAATCATCATATCGACAAATTCCGAATTTCTAATTTTTTCCGGCCAACCACTAAATGTGGACAAAAAAACAAAATAGAGTAAAGCGACTACACTTAACGCAACAAATATTTTATCAACTCTTCTCATATCAAATTCTATTATTGATTATTTTTTCTGAAATCTTCCAAGATGCAAGCATCATGGGATTAGTGAACTGAGAAGGAGCATCATAGAAAACCCTATAAATATAGCCCGCCATTGGTTCTTGCGCACGCAAGAGAAGTTGATTATTTTTCATGGTTAAAATTTTTAATAAATATAACTAAAAAAATAATGCAAAAAATCAACTCAATAGAAATTTACGTAGGGACTTAGGCCAAATTATCTAAAAAATTCATCTTATCCTTCGACGAACTTAGTCTGACACTTTCTATAAAATACACATACTATATTTATCAATCTTAACTTTTCCAAGACCAGAAAAAATCATAGAACCAAAGAATAACAGAATTTTATGCTTTTAAAAATGTTACAATTTAGATAACCTCCAAAAATCTCATGGTATCAATATGGTCTGCATACACATCAAGGGCTGGATTTTGTGCCTGACCAAAATTCTCAGAGGCTAGTCCCAATTCAGGTTTTGCGACGATGCACTGGATGTCTTTTTCGTTATTCGATAGAAAATCTTTAACTTCTTGAAGGTTTACATAACGGGAAAAGTTCAAAACAGACAAAGGCCCGAACAAAGATTCTTCCTCCTTCATCATCACAAAATTATTATCCCAAAAATTATCTTGGTTCAACAGATAGATAGCTTTGTGATAGTCATAATTATTGCAATAAGAATGATGATTAATCACATCTTGAAACCCCATAAAATTCTCGAATAACCTACTTAATTCAAAATTCTGAGGAATAAAAATTCGAGAAACATTGCGACAACCTAACCCAAAATATCTAAAAATATCTTCCGCTAACAATTGAATTTCTTCATCAGTTTCATCACCCTTGATTACGGCGACTGAAGTTCTGTTCTTACGGATAATACAGAGTTTATCTTTGAAATAATAATCCAAGTATTTCGCGGTATTATTACTTCCTGTTGCGATTACTGCGTCAAAGTCCACCAACCTTTCAACAAAATCATATTTGACCTCACCACCTGAAAACTCATTCCATTTTTCTAACAGAAATGGAATTAATTGTTTGTCTTTAGAAGACAATTTAATCAAAGGCAAATGACCACTCAAAATAACACAGAGTACGTCATGAAATCCAACCATAGGAATATTGCCGGCAAGAATTAACCCTACTCTTTTACCCGAATTAGAAAATCCGTAATGAGAAAGCCATTTCTCTATTTTTTCTTCAGTCAGTACATTTGACCATTGTGTAAGACAAAATCGGAGATTTTCTTGAGTAAACCAAGGATTCTCGATTTCGGATCTCTTTAATTTCTCGAAGAAAATCAAATCATTATTGTTATAATTTTCGGGATTTTTTTCAAAAAATCCCTGGATATAGTGACCCAATTTTGCAAGACTGATAATTAGTTTTTCGCGACCCATATTACGGTAAAATTGACAAATTTTTAGTAAATTTGCGCAAATTTAAAAAATAATTAGCAATGGCTATTGTAATAACTGACGAATGTATCAATTGTGGGGCTTGTGAGCCAGAATGTCCAAACAATGCGATTTACGAAGGAGCTGTCGATTGGAAAGCTTCCGATGGAACTTCCCTCAAAGGAATGGTAACTTTGAAATCAGGACTTACTACAGACGCAGATGCACCACAAGAACCTGTAAGCGATGATGTATACTACATTGTACCAGACAAATGTACAGAGTGCAAAGGTTTCCATGAGGAGCCTCAGTGTGCTGCAGTTTGTCCAGTTGATTGTTGTATCCCTGATGACAGCCACGTAGAATCGGAAGAATCGTTGTTAACAAAAAAAGCTTTCTTACATCAAGAATAGTTCTAAAAATTGTAATATCTTTCACCCCAAAATCATTTACCTTTTATGAAAAAGCATAACTTCAGCGCTGGACCGTGTATCTTACCACAAGAAGTATTTCAAAAATCAGCAGAAGCAATCCTAGATTTCAACGGTATTGGACTTTCGTTGTTAGAAATTTCTCACCGAAGCAAAGATTTTGTTCCGGTAATGGATGAAGCCAGAGCCATTGTCAAAAGATTATTGAACCTTAATGATGATTATGAAGTGCTTTATCTTGGAGGAGGTGCTAGTTTGCAATTTTTGATGGTTCCTTACAATTTATTAAAAATTGGAGGAAAAGCAGCTTACCTAGACACAGGAACTTGGGCTAGTGGCGCCATCAAAGAAGCTAAAAAATTAGGTCATGTTGATGTTGTTGGTTCATCCAAAGAACAAAACTATTCCTTTATTCCAAAAGATTATACCGTAGATAGTTCTTACGATTATTTCCACTGTACCTCTAACAATACCATCTACGGAACTCAAATGAAAGAATTCCCAGAAGTGGATACTTTGATGGTATGTGATATGAGTTCTGACATATTTTCGAGACAGTTGGATTTTTCCAAGTTTGACTTGATTTATGCAGGGGCGCAGAAAAATATGGGACCTGCGGGAACAACTTTAGTTGTGGTTAAAAAAGAAATTTTAGAAAAAACAGGAAGAGACATCCCTTCTTACTTGGATTATGCGTTGCACATCAAGAAGGAGTCAATGTTCAACACTCCGCCTGTATTCCCAGTATATGCTTCGTTGCTAACACTTCAACATTTAGAAAAAAATGGAGGAATTGCTGCAGCAGAAGAAAGAAATAATGCGAAAGCAAAATTGCTTTATGACGAAATCGATCGCAATCCATTATTTGAGACATTCTGTGTATTAGAAGATCGTTCTAACATGAATGTTTCCTTCAAATTATTAGACGAAAGCAAAAAAGAAGCTTTTGATAATGCTTGGAAAGCTGCTGGAATCAATGGACTTAATGGACACAGAAGTTTAGGAGGATATCGTGCAAGCTTGTATAACGCTCTTCCAATTGAAAGCGTACAAGTTCTTGTAGATGTAATGAAATCTATCTAGTCCTAAAAGATTTTTTAAGAAATAATTTAAATTATAGTCAGATTTAATGAAAATACTAGCCAACGACGGAATTTCTAAAGCAGGTGAAAACGCACTAAAAAATGGTGGTTTGGAATTACTTGACCATCGAGTTGCCCAGGAACAACTTGCTGACTTCATCAATGAGAATCAAGTGGAGGTTTTGTTGGTTAGAAGCGCAACCAAAGTTCGCCAAGATTTAATCGACGCTTGTCCAAGCATCAAAATCATCGGAAGAGGAGGTGTTGGAATGGACAATATCGATGTCGAATATGCAAGAGCAAAAGGAATTCATGTGATTAATACTCCTAATGCTTCATCTCGTTCTGTTGCGGAAATGGTTTTTGCACACTTCTTCTCTTTAGCTAGATTTTTGCACGAATCTAATCGAATGATGCCGCTTGAAGGCGATACTAATTTCAATCAACTCAAAAAAGCTTATACCAATGCAGTTGAGCTTCAAGGAAAAACTCTTGGAGTTATTGGCTTTGGTGGAATAGGAAAAGAGGTCATCAAAATTGGTATTTCCCTTGGAATGAAAGTTAAAGTCTGCACCAGACAACCAAAAACCGAAAAACTAAGCCTAGAATTTTTTGACGGTCAAAAAGTGGAATTCGAAATTACTTCCACCAATGACATGAAAGACTTCCTAAAAGATGTTGACTTCCTAAGTCTTAACACCCCGAAAACCAGTGAGTATATCCTTGATACCCCCGAATTCGAAATAATGAAAGACGGCGTATTTATTGTGAATACAGCAAGAGGTGGTGTGATTAACGAAAAGACCATGTTAGACTTTATCGAAGAGGGAAAAATTGCAGGAGCCGCATTGGATGTATTCGAAAATGAGCCCAATCCAGAACTCGCCCTGCTTATGAATCCTGCACTTTCGCTTACACCGCATTTGGGTGGTAACACTCTGGATGCGCAGGAAAAAATAGGAACCGAACTTGCAGAACAGATTATAGAAATTCAAAAGCAATTGTAATAAGATATGCCAACTTTCAAACCTTTAAGAGGAGTAAGACCTCAAGGCGAATTTGTGGATTGTTTTCCATCTCATCCTTTAGATAATTTTACTCAAGAAGAAATTAATAAAAAAGCACAGATTGAAAATTCGTACATACAGATGATTAAACCCTATGTATGTAGTAAGTCCAAAGACGTCGATAGAAATCTGAGAAAGATTCGGCATAATTATGAGGAATTATTGGAGAAAAATGTATTGCATCAAGACAGAGGTGCGTACTATCTCTACGAACAAATTTATCCTAACAAAAATGTTTTTCGTGGACTTTTGGGCTTGGTAAGTGTGGAAGATTTTTGGAATGACAAAATCAAACGTCACGAAAGTACCATTCAGAAAAAGAAAGAAAAACTAGCTCATTATTTGGATAAAGTCAACATTCAGGCAGAACCTGTTCTATTGACTTATCCAGCCAATTCCAAAGTAGAGCTTCTCATGAATCATGAGGAGAAAAATATTCCAATCCTTAATTACGAAGATAGTTTGGGAATCAAACACAAACTTTGGAAAATTGACAACAGACTAAAGATGCAACAGCTAAAAGAAGTAATCGACCAAGTTGATTCGTTCTATATTGCTGACGGACACCACAGAATGGGTTCCACTGCTCTTCACGCAAAACACCAAAAGGAAAAAAATAAGAGACATACAGGTAACGAGCCTTATAACTTCGTTTACTCATTCATTGTTTCTAATCAATCGATTAAGATTCACGATTACAATAGACTTTTGAAGAACCTTCATGGAGTTCCTAAAGATGTCTTTTTGAAAAAATTAGAAGATTCTTTCTTGATACATGAAAAAGGTGAAACGCCTTATTTCCCATCTAAGAAATTTCACATTTCGATGTATATGGATGGTAAATTCTATTCGTTACACGTCAAACATGATTTGCGTTCCGACGATATCAACATGAACCACTTAGACCATCACTTGTTGGACAAACTTGTTTTTAAAGATATTCTTGGAATTGAAAAAACCGACGAATCAGAAAACATCGATTACTTGAAAGGAAATTCAGGAATTGAAGGGATCTTGAGATTAAAAGATGCTGTGGATTCTGGCAAGTACGAAGTTGGATTTGGAGTATATCCGGTAAGTTTCAACGAAATGTTGAAGATATCGGACAATAAAATCAGTATGCCTCCAAAATGTACCTTTATCGAACCAAAACTTGTGACTGCATTGTTAATGTATGACATGAAGTAGGCTTCTGTGACCCACCATCGAGATTGAATTAAATCCGATAATTACAATTAGACTATGAATAAGTTCCTCTGGCTATGTGCTGTTTTCATTTCTACCCTTTTCTTCGGGCAGAAAAAAACGGCTGTCAAAACCGTGGATTATCCTCAAATGTTTAAAAAAATATCGGACGAAATTTTACTGAATAGCGATGCTTATCAAAATTTAAGAGAACTCACCAAAGGTATTGGACCCCGTTTTGGCGGTACACCTGGTTATGCAAAAGCAGTTACTTGGGCAGAGCAAGAGCTTAAAAAAGCTGGTGCAACCAAAGTTTGGAAACAAGAAGTTAAATCTCCTGACTGGCAACGAGGAAATACTTCTCTACAAATAAAGACAGATAAAAGCAACTGGAAATCCTTGAAAACGCTGACTTTAGGCGGTTCCGAAGGGACAGCGGGTAAGGATTTGACAGGGGAAATTTTGCTTGTCAAGAATATGGCAGAATTCAGTCAAATGTTTTCCGCGGATGTCAAAGACAAGATTATATTCTTTAATTATGCCTTTGACCAAACCATCATTAATCCCGCAGAAGCTTATCTAATTGCAGGAAAGTACCGTTGGTCAGCTCCTAATCAAGTAAGCAAAAAAGGTTGCAAAGCCATTATTACAAGGTCAGCCACTTCAGGTTTTGACGATGTTCCGCATACAGGAAGCATGTATTATGATAATGATGTTGTCAACAAAATTCCTGCATTGACTATTGGTGCAAAAAGTGCGGATGAATTAGAGGAAATGCTCAAAAAAGGGAAAGTAACCGCTAAAATCAATTCAACTTCTGGGACTAAAGGCGAAAAAATCGATCATAATGTCATTGGTGAAATCCCAGGAAAAAGTGACAATAGCGTGATTCTCGTCGTTGCTCACCTCGACTCTTGGGATATTACTGAAGGAGCACATGACAACGGAGCTGGTGTTGTACAATGTTTGGAAGTCCTTCGAGCATTTACAGCTCTAGGAATTCAACCAAAGCATACCATCAGAGTGGTGCTTTTTGCTAATGAAGAAAATGGTGTTACTGGAGGAGAAACCTATGCATATCAAGTAAAAAAAAGTGAAGAAAAGCACCTTTTCGCGATTGAGAGTGATGCTGGAGGTTTTACACCTCGTGGAATTTCGCTGGACATGATTCCTCAAAGAAGAAAGCAGATTTTCGATTGGAAAAAGTATTTTGAACCTTTTGGAGTTTATGATTTTGACCAAGAATATTCGGGTCAAGATATTGCGCCACTCAAAAAGCAAAATATTCCTTTAGCGGAACTTGTTCCGGACATGCAAAGATATTTTGATATCCACCACACTTCTGAAGACACCTTCGAAAAAGTCAATCGCCGAGAATTACTTTTAGGCGCAGTTACGATGGCGCAAATCGTCTATATCATCGACCAAAACTGGTAGAAATTGATACCATCAAAATATCAGCTATTCTTTTCTGAATTTTAAACTCCAACCTGTGAAGCTAACTTCCAAATAGGTGATAACTCATTAGAATTTACCTTCAGAAATAATTTAAATCTAAATATTTTAAAGGAGAATTCCCTACCTAACTTCTACCCTTTCTCCCACAATCTGAATTTAAAATTAAACCTTTGAATTCAGCAAAAACATTTATTTCTTAACACTAAATCTTTGAGGAATTAAAGTCTTCTATCAATAAATTAAAGATTCAATACCGTTTTCAGGCAATCCCAATTACAAAATATTCAACAAAATTACCACACTTTTAAAATTCAATTCAACATACCTCCCAATCATTACGAAAGCCCTTAAACATTGCTAAAAACAACAAATATTTAATAAAATCAATTATGCTTTTCATAAGATTTAATTAATTGATTATCAATATTTAATAAAATTTAACAGCATCAATATACTATGCATGCATAATATTTATTATATTTGAAAAGGAAGTAAAACCCTTAACATGAAAAACACTACAAAAGAAAAACTAGAAATAGATTTAGTCCTGAAATCCACATGGTTAGCTGTCGCAAAGATGTATTCGGATCTGGCTTCGGAATATGATTCAACAGCTGTTCAGGCTTTAACATTATTGAAGATTGACCCCAAAAAAGGAACAAGAAGCACCAATTTGGGACCAAAAATGGCCATTGAGCCCACGTCTTTGACCCGAATTATAAAACTCCTTGAAGACAATGGATACATTTATAAGGAAAAAACTGTTCGCGACAAAAGAGAGGTCATTATTAAACTGACTCCAAAAGGAATGGAACATAGAGATATTTCCAAAGATGTTGTTGTCAGCTTTAATCAAAGGGTGGTTAACAAAGTTCCTCAAGACAAATTGGACACTTTTTATGAAGTGATGAACACCATCATGAAAACAGCTCAGGAACTCAATAATAAGAAATAGGTTCAGACTGAGATTAAGAAATAACGTATAAAAATGAAACCGAAAGGTTACATCGAACGATTAAAACGAATCAACTATTATATATGAAAAGACGAATCAAACACGTTACCGTTCTCGGTTCTGGGATTATGGGAAGCGGAATTGCGGCGCACTTTGCCAACATTGGCGTCGAAGTTCTACTTTTGGACATTGTCCCTTTTGAACTGACTGAAGCGGAACAGAAAAAAGGTCTTACCAAAGAAGACAAAGTGGTACGCAATCGTATTGCCACAGAGAATCTTGCTAAACTTCAGAAAGCAAGTCCTGCTCTACTCTACTCACCGAAATTTGCGGATAGAATTTCTGCCGGAAATTTTGATGACGACATGGCAAAAATCAAAAATACGGATTGGATTATAGAAGTCGTGGTTGAAAGATTGGACATCAAAAAATCCGTTTACGAAAAAATTGAACAATTCAGAAAACCTGGAACTTTGGTGTCTTCCAACACTTCGGGTATTCCTATTCATTTCCTAACAGAAGGAAGAAGCGACGATTTCAAGCAGTATTTTGCGGGAACTCACTTCTTTAACCCTGTTCGATATTTACCGCTTTTAGAAATTATTCCAACCAAGGATACACTTCCTGAAGTTGCAGATTTCTACATGAATTATGGCGCTCAATTTTTAGGAAAAACTACCGTTCTTGCGAAAGATACTCCTGCTTTTATTGCCAATAGAATTGGGGTTTTCAGCATGATGGATTTGTTGCACAACGTTCAGAAATTAGGATTAACCGTTTCTGATGTGGATAAATTAACAGGACCTGTCATTGGTCGTCCAAAATCAGCGACGTTTAGAACAGCGGATGTTGTTGGTTTAGACACTTTGGTTCATGTTGCAAACGGCGTTCGACAAAGTGGTATGGAAGCTAATGATTTTAATGATGTTTTTGCTTTGCCTGAATATATCCAAAAAATGATGGATAATAAATGGTTAGGTTCTAAAGCTGATGGTGGTTTCTACAAAAAAGTTAAAAATGCTGAAGGTAAGTCTGAAATTCATGGATTGAATTTGGACACCATGCAATACGAGTTGCAACGAAAATCGTCGTTCCCAACTTTGGAGCTGACCAAAACCATTGATAAACCTTTGGATAGATTTAAAGTTTTAATTAACGGAAAAGACAAAGCTGGAGAATTATACAGAAAATCTTTAGGTGCTTTGTTTGCCTATGTTTCTCACAAAGTTCCTGAAATTTCAGACGAAATCTACAAAATAGATGACGCCATGAAAGCAGGTTTCGGTTGGGAAAACGGACCTTTTGAAATTTGGGATTCAGTTGGTGTTTCCAAAGGAATCGAATTGGCTCAAGAAGCGGGTTACAGCGTTTCGGATTGGGTGAAACAATTGGCTGAAAAAGGTGAAACGTTTTACAAAGTAAGTAACGAAGGTCAAAGTATTTTCTTTGATAAAAATTCAGAAAACTACAACCAAATTCCGGGTCAAGAATCCTTTATCATCCTTGATAATATTAGAAAAAACAAAACGCTTTGGAGCAATTCAGAATCAGCAATCGAAGATTTAGGAGACGGAATCATCAATTTTGAAATCCGTTCCAAAATGAATTCTCTTGGTGGTGGTGTTTTAGATGGTTTGAACCGAGCGATTGACTTAGCCGAAAAAGAATATGACGGATTGGTTATCGCCAATCAAGGGGCAAATTTCTCAGTCGGAGCTAATCTTGCGATGATTTTGATGATGGCTGTTGACCAAGATTGGGATGACCTTAATATGGCGATTGCTTATTTCCAAAAATCGATGATGAGAGTAAGATATTCTTCTATTCCAGTTGTGGTTGCACCTTTCGGAATGACTTTAGGTGGTGGTTGCGAAATGACGCTTCATGCAGACCGAGTGGTTGCTTCCGCTGAAACGTATATCGGTTTGGTTGAAGTAGGTGTCGGAGTAATTCCTGGTGGTGGTGGAACCAAAGAAATGACCTTAAGAACTTCCCGTGAATTTGTTAAAGATGACGTTAAAAACAACCGTCTTCGTGATGCTTTCATGAATATCGCGATGGGAAAAGTGGCAACTTCTGCTTACGAAGCCTATGACATGCATATTTTGGAGAAAGGTAAAGACATTGTGGTCGTGAACAAAAATCGTCAAATCGCTGAAGCTAAAAAAGTTGCAAAACTTTTAGCCGAACAAGGTTACACGCAACCAATTGAACAAAAAGTAACGGTTTTAGGTAAAGACGCACTCGGAATGTTCTATGTTGGAACAGACCAAATGTTAGCTGGAAATTTCATTTCTGCCCACGACAAAAAAATTGCGGACAAATTAGCGAATGTTATGGTTGGCGGAAATCTTTCAGAACCAACTTTAGTGACGGAACAATACCTATTGAATTTAGAACGTGAGACTTTCCTACAACTTTGTGGCGAAAGAAAAACGCTGGAAAGAATTCAATACATGTTACAGAATGGGAAACCGCTAAGGAATTAGACTTGAGACTTTAAGACTCGAGACTAAAAGATAACAAAACTTAAATCTAAACCATTTATGCACAATATTAAAAAATTGAAAATTTGGAATGAATCAATTGATTTGTGTGTTGAAGTTTACAAAGCATTAGCGAATATGCCTAATGATGAAAAATATGGACTTTCTTCACAAATTAAAAGAGCCGTTGTTTCAATTTCTTCCAATATCGCAGAAGGAGCAGGAAGAGAAAGGAATAAAGAGTTTTTCTATTTTTTGAATATTGCCTATGGTTCTTCTTATGAACTACAAACTCAATTAATAATTTGTCATCGATTGAATTTTATTTCTGAAGAAATTATTGAACCTTTATTAAATAAGCTTGATGAAGTTCAAAAAATGATTTATGTTTTTAAAGAAAATATCAACAAAAGAATTATTTAAAGTAGATGAGAGTCTCAAATCTCTCGTCTTTAAATCTCTAATCTAAATGAAAACAGCATACATAATAAAAGGATTCCGAACTGCTGTCGGTAAAGCACCGAAAGGCAGTCTCAGATTTACCCGTCCTGATGTAATGGCCGCTACAGTGATTAAAAAACTGATGGCGGAAGTACCTCAATTGGACAAAAATAGAATTGACGACCTTATCGTTGGTAACGCAATGCCAGAAGCAGAACAAGGTCTTAACGTTGCTCGTCTAATTTCCTTGATGGGATTAGATACAGACAAAGTTCCAGGTGTTACAGTGAACAGATATTGCGCATCTGGAAGTGAAGCGATTGCGATTGCTTCTGCAAAAATCCAAGCAGGAATGGCAGATTGCATTATTGCGGGTGGAACAGAAAGCATGAGTTACATTCCAATGGGAGGTTACAAACCTGTTCCTGAAACGGATATCGCAAAATCCAATCCCGATTATTATTGGGGAATGGGTTACACTGCGGAAGCGGTTGCCAAGGAATTTAATATTTCTCGCCAAGAGCAAGATGAATTTGCATTTGCATCGCATCAAAAAGCTTTGAAAGCCATTTCTGAAAATCGTTTTGCGAATCAAATTGCACCAATTCCAGTTGAATATAATTTCTTGGACGAAAATCAAAAAATGCAAACCAAAAAGTTTGATTTCACTATTGATGAAGGACCAAGAGCAGATACGACTTTGGAAGGTTTAGGAAAGCTTCGACCAGTTTTTGCAAACGGAGGAAGTGTAACTGCCGGAAATTCATCTCAAATGAGTGATGGTGCCGCTTTTGTGATTGTGATGAGCGAAGAAATGGTTAAAGAATTAGGACTTGAACCTGAAGCAAGATTAGCGGCATACGCAACTGTAGGTCTTGAACCAAGAATCATGGGAATGGGACCAATCTATGCGATTCCAAAAGCATTGAAACAAGCTGGACTTCAACTGAATGATATCGATTTAATTGAATTGAATGAAGCCTTTGCTTCTCAATCGGTTGCCATCAAAAAAGAACTAAACCTTAATCCTGATATTCTCAATGTAAACGGTGGCGCAATAGCTCTTGGACATCCACTTGGTTGTACTGGAACAAAATTAACCGTTCAATTGTTAGACGAAATGAGAAAACGTGGCAACAAATACGGAATGGTTTCCATGTGTGTCGGTACAGGACAAGGTGCGGCGAGTATATTTGAACTTCTTTAAAAATTATAGATTTTAAATTATAAATTTTAGATGAAATGAGCTTCAAAGAAGATAATTTAATTCAAATAAAAACTTTTGATTTTGCTTTATTGATAATCAAATTTTATCAAGAATGTAAGTCTCAAAATGAATTTATTTTATCAAAACAAATTCTTCGTTGTGGTACTTCAATCGGAGCCAATGTAGAAGAAGCAATTGCAGCTCAATCGAAGAAAGATTTTATTTCTAAACTTTCAATAGCTAACAAAGAAGCTCGTGAAACAAAATATTGGTTAAGACTTTATCAATCTTCAAATTTGGTTCAAATAGATATTGAAACTCATTTAAAAGAAGTTGAAAGCATCATTAATATTTTGACCAAGATAATTAAAACTTCATCTGAAAATTTATAACACCGAATCCATAATTTAAAATTTATAATCCATAATTTAAAATTTAAGTAATGAGCACAATATTAAAAGGCGGAGAATTCCTAATCAAGGAAACCCCTGCAAACGAAATTTTCACTTTAGAAAACCTTAGCGAAGAACAAATAATGCTTCGCGAATCCATCAAAGAATTTATTGACAAAGAAGTCGTTCCACTTCGTGAGCGTTTCGAGCATAAAGATTACGCATTAACAGAAGAATGTATGCGGAAATTGGGAGAAATGGGCGTTTTGGGAATCGCCGTTCCTGAAGAATACGGTGGACTCGGAATGGGATTTGTAACCACCATGTTAGCATGTGATATGGCTTCTGGAGCAAACGGTTCCTTAGCAACGGCTTATGGAGCGCACACTGGAATCGGAACCCTTCCAATTCTTCTTTACGGAACCGAAGAACAAAAGCAAAAATACTTGCCAGATTTGGCAGGTGGAACAAAGTTTGGAGCGTATTGTTTAACGGAGCCCGATGCCGGTTCGGATGCTAATTCTGGAAAAACGAAAGCTAAACTTTCCGACGATGGAAAACATTATATCATTAATGGTCAAAAAATGTGGATCTCTAACGCAGGTTTTGCCGATACTTTCACACTTTTCGCTAAAATAGATGATGATAAAAACATCACTGGATTTGTGGTGAACAGAAGCGAACTAGAAGATCCAAACTCTTTGACAATGGGAGAAGAAGAACACAAATTGGGAATCCGTTCTTCTTCAACAAGACAGGTATTCTTTAATGATATGAAAATTCCTGTTGAAAACCTTTTGGGTGAAAGAAATAACGGTTTCAAAATCGCATTGAACGCTTTGAATGTTGGAAGAATTAAATTAGCAGCTGCAAATCTCGATGGACAAAGAAGAATTTTGAATTATTCTTTACAATATGCCAACGAAAGAAAACAATTTGGAGTTGCAATTTCCACTTTCGGAGCTATTCGCAAAAAATTAGCAGAAATGGCTACTGGAGTTTTCGTTTCTGAAGCAGGGTCTTATCGTGCAGCAAAAGATGTTCAGAATAAAATCGATGAATTGGTTGCTGGAGGAATGAATCATCAAGAAGCAGAATTAAAGGGTGTGGAAGAATTTGCAGTAGAGTGTTCCATTCTTAAAGTATTTGTTTCAGATCTTACCCAAAATACAGCCGATGAAGGAATTCAAATTTATGGAGGCATGGGATTCTCTGCAGATGCTCCCATGGAAGCACCGTGGAGAGATGCAAGAATTGCAAGAATCTATGAAGGAACCAACGAAATTAACCGACTTTTAGCGGTAGGAATGTTGATTAAACGTGCGATGAAAGGACAATTAGATTTGTTAACGCCTGCAATGGCCATTCAAAAAGAAATGATGGGACTTCCATCTTTCGAAGTTCCAGATTATTCTGCTTTTATGAGTGAAGAAAAAGCGCTAATTGCGAATTTGAAAAAAGTATTCTTGATGGTTTCTGGAGCTGCGTTGCAGAAATACATGATGGAAATCGAAAAACATCAACATCTTTTGTTGAATGCTTCAGAAATTTTGAATCAAATTTACATGGCTGAATCTGCAATTTTGAGAGCTGAAAAATCGTTCACACCAGATTCTATCCAAGCAGCAATGGCTCAACTGAATCTTTACAAAGCGGTTGAAAAAATCATTGTAGCAGCAAAAGAAGGAATCCTTTCTTTCTCCGAAGGCGATGAGCAACGAATGATGCTTTCTGCTCTTAGAAGATTTACAAAGTACACCAATAACCCGAACGTGATTGCATTAACTGAAAAAATTGCAGCACATTTTGTGGAAAAAGGAGGATATTAATTAGGTTATGATTAAGATTAAATCTCGTATTTATAAAACACCTTCCCATTTGGAAGGTGTTTTTTTTGTATTTTAGTTTTTTCAAATTGATGTTTAGAATAAAAAAACACTATTTCGACGGGATAGATGACAAAGGAAATACAATAATTTTGTATTCTGCAAAACTCTCTTTATTTGGGATACCAATTCCTTATTCTTCATTTATCATTTCAAATTCAGATGGTCCGTTAGAAAAATCATTTCTTAAAAAAGCAACGGTCATAACATCAAAAAAAGCCAGTTTTCATTTATTAAATTCATATCAAATTTGTGGAAATTGGGAAAAAATTGACCATGGATTTTCAGAAGTTCTATTACAAAATAATAGTAAAAAACTATATTGGAATTGCCACCACCCAAAAGCAAATTTTGAAGTAAGATGTGGAGATTACTCTTTTTATGGACTAGGTTATGCTGAAACGTTGGAAATGAATTTTGCGCCTTGGAAACTTCCAATTACAGAGCTCAAATGGGGACGCTTTCTGTCAGAAAATCACACCATAATTTGGATTGAATGGATTGGGAAACAACCGTTGAAAAAAGTTTTCTGGAATGGAAAAACGATTAAAAACGTCGAAATTTCGGATGATGGTTTATATTTTAAACAAGAGAATGCAACATTGAAATTTGAAAATCCCATCACCATCAAAAACGAAATACTCCTTTCAATTGTCGATAAATACTCCTTTTTAAAAATTTTCTTCAGTAAAAAATTTTTGAATTCCAGAGAAATGAAATTTAAAAGTCGCTCCACTTTAGAAATGGACAACCAAACAGAACAAGGATTTTCACTTTATGAAAAAGTCTTATGGAACATGCAAAAGTCACTTTTCAAAAAATCATTTACGGAAGCACCTTCTGTATCATTTTACCGGTCCTGCTCATCTTTTGGGCTTATAGAACCAATCCAATCATCCACCTTCCCGTTCCAAATTTCCCATTGGTATTCTTAGCGATGGCTACCATTGGTTTCTTAATGATTCTTTGGGCGATGTATAACCTATGGAACAAAGGAAAAGGACTTCCGATGAACGCTTTTCCTCCACAAAATTATGTCAGTACAGGATTATATCATTTTTTTCATCATCCGATTTATGTTGGAGCCATACTCATGTCATTTGGAATCTCAGGATACTTTCAATCTCCGTCGGGATTTTGGTTCGTCTCTCCTACTTTTATAATATTGATTATCTGTTACATCATCGGTTTTGAAAATGAAGTTATTTCAAAAGCATTTGAAAATAAATACCACAAAACATTCTTTGACTTTCCCGATGACAACAACGAAAATATCAGTTTTAAAAATAAAATACTCATTTACATTTGGGTTTTCATCCCTTGGTTATTGATTTATGAAAGTTTTATTTTCATCGGCAAACCAATGGACGCCATTGTTACCAACATCATTTGGGACACGAAAATTCCTTTCATGGATTTCACTGTAATTCCATACATTTTGCTTTATCCGTTGGCTATTTTGTTTCCATTTATTTTGAATAAGAATAGAGAAGTAAGGTCATTTATTTTTGATTCGATTTCAGGAATGGTGCTTATTTTTTACTGCTATTTATCTTTTCCATTTGTTATTGATTATCAACCTATTGAAAATACCAATATCTTTACTCAACTTATTATTTGGGGACGAGAAACAGATGGTGTCGTTTGTGCATTACCATCATTCCATATATTTTGGGCGTTAATCGTTTCTAAATATTATTCAAAGGCATTCCCAAAAGCAAAATTGATTTTTGCAATTATTGGTTGGGCAATTACCATCAGTTGTTTAACGACTAAAAATCATACGATTCTGGATGTAATTTTCGGAATCACCGCCTACTACATCGTTCATCATCGAAAAAAAATTTATGAATTTCTCATCCAAGGATGCGAAAACATTTCAAACTCTTGGAAAGAATGACGAATCGGAAAAATCAGAATTATTAATCACGGATTTTATGCCGCATTAGGAGGAATTTCAGGTTTTTTAATTATTGGATACTTTTTACCCAATCACCTTCCATTGGTCTATCTAATTGGAATTTCAGGCTTTGTTGGAGCTGGACTTTGGGCACAATTTATCGAAGGTTCGCCAATGCTTTTGCGTCCTTTCGGATATTATGGAAGTGTTATCGGGATGGGACTCACAATAATTTTAATTTCAATATTTAGTGATTACAGTTTTTGGTATGTGGTTGCAATTTCTACTTTAGCAGCGAGTTCCATTCAGTTTTTTGGTCGATTTCGATGTCTTGTGCAAGGTTGTTGTCATGGTAAACCAACAGACCAAGTTTTGGGAATTAAATTCTGTCATCCCAAATCACGAGTCAATAAAATCGCAGGTTGGAGCGGAAAGAACCTATACCCTACTCAATTTTATTCTATAGCTTGTAATCTTTTGACTTTATTTTTTCTTTTCAGATTGGTAAGTTTAGAGATGCCTTGCTCCTTCATTGCAGGGATGTATCTTATCTTGAACGGAAGCTTCCGATTTGTTGAAGAATCTTTGAGAGGCGAACCACAAACTCCCTATTTCATGGGCATGAGAGTCTATCAATGGTTAGCTCTGCTGTCAATTTTCATTGGAATTGCTTTTACTTGCGTCGAATCTGAAACACTTTCCACAGGTAGTTTTAACTTTTCATTAGTTTTTAATGCCCTTATTTATGGATTCTTAGTTCTATTCGCCTATGGAATCGACTTTCCAGAAAGCAATAAACGATTTTCGAGATTGACGCAATAGATAAAATTTTCATTTTAGCCACATCAAACATTACTCAATAAGTAAAATAAAGTCGTCCTCATAATATGTTATCACTCTCTAAGTAATCCTTCATTTATCTTTCGAATATCACGTTTCAGTTCATAAAACATATCTCTCACATTTTGGTCGGAGGAGAATTCATCGGGTTCAAATTCTTTGGTGTTGATGCTACAAGCAAATTCCCAAATTTCCCTAACTTCCGTCAATGGAATTCTCAGTGGTTCGTAAAAATTGTTATCCGATTTTACACAAATAAAATTCCCCTCGTGAAACTGAAATCTTTTATAAATAATCCCATCATTCGTGGTGATGAAAACATAGGTTTTATCGGTTTTAAGGTCAGATAAATTTTCTACATACTTTCCAACTATGTAAGTTCCGTCTTTGTAAGGTGGCATCGAATCGCCACTCGCAGGAAACGCACGATATTTTCCATTTCTAAGGAAAGGCAACGAAATGGTTTGCAAACTATCAATATATTCAGGGTCGCTGTAGCCATTCAGGTAGCCCATTGATGCCTTTTGTGGAATAATCTCGATATGATTTTCGCCAAAAGAATCAACTTTAATTGGTAAAAGAATTCGGTTATCTGGAAGCGCTAACATCTCTTCCAAAGGATATTTTCGGATATCAACGGACACCAAAAGGTCGATGCTGATTTGGAAAAATTTAGAAATTCTAAGTAAGATTTCAATCGGGGGTTCCGAGGTTCCGTCCTCATATTTTGCATACCGAACTCGGGTAATCAATAATAGGTCAGAAACTTTTTGTTGAGAAAATTCTTTTCGATTTCTCAGAAAACGCAGATTATCAGATAGAACAGACATTGTTATAATTTATACCAACAAATATAATAAATTTTGATACAAAACGTAATAATTTTGTCAAATGAATCGTGCAATTGTACATATGGACTTGGATACATTTTTTGTTTCGTGCGAGCGTTTACAAAATTCCAAACTCAACGGAATCCCCGTTATCATCGGCGGTGGAGACCGTGGTGTGGTTGCTTCATGCTCGTATGAAGCGCGACATTTCGGGGTTCGTTCGGCAATGCCTACCAAAATGGCGCTTCGGTTGTGTCCCGACGCCAAAGTCATCAAAGGTGACCACGAATTGTACTCTAATCTTTCCAAAACAGTGACCGAAATTATTCAGAAAAAAGTTCCGGTTTTGGAAAAAGCAAGCATCGACGAATTTTATCTTGATCTTTCCGGAATGGACAAATTTTTCGGTTGTTATCAATGGACACAAGAAATTGCTCAATCCGTGATTAAAAACACTGGACTTCCTATCAGTTTTGCTTTATCAACCAATAAAACGGTTTCCAAAATCGGTACTGGTGAAGCCAAACCTTTAGGTAAATTAGAAATTAAAGAAAATTTAATTAAACCTTTTTTGAATCCTCTTTCCATCAAAAAAATTCCGATGGTGGGAAGCGTTACGTTTCAATTGTTATCGAGAATTGGCATCAGAACCATCCAAACCTTATCCGAAATGCCCGTTGATGTTCTTCAACAAATGATTGGGAAAAACGGATCCGAACTTTGGAAAAAAGCCAACGGAATCGATGAAACACCTGTCATTCAATACTCCGAACGAAAGTCAATTTCTACGGAACATACCTTCACGCAAGACAGTATGGATGTCGAAAAAATGAACGAGCTCATCTCTGGAATGGTAGAGCAACTCTGCTATCAACTTCGAAAAGAAAAATGGCTCACCTCGATTGTGACGGTCAAAATCAGATACGCCAATTTCGATACCGAAACCAAGCAAGTCAAAATTCCGTACACCGCGGTTGACCACACTTTGTCGAAATACGCTTCGGAATTATTCAAAAAACTATACACGAGGCGAATGCGATTGCGTTTGGTTGGTGTACGATTTTCGGGATTGGTGAGAGGAAACCATCAGATGAATTTATTTGAAGACACCGAAGAACTCATAAATCTATATCAAAGTATGGACTATCTAAAAAAACGTTTCGGAAGCAATGCAGTTGGACGAGCGTCGGGATTTAGGTTTTAACGGGTTGCGGGTTGCGAGTTATGAGTTTTGAAGAATGAGGGAAGATGGATGATGGAAGAAAATTAATAATTAAAACTTTCTCTCTTTGTTCTTTTCTCTTTTCTCTTTCCTCCCGTCTCATGTCTCGTGTCTCATGTCTCATGTCTCGTATCTCGTGTCTCACGTCTAATATCTAACTTCTAAAATCTAACCTCTAAAAAAATGTTCCTCAACTGTCACACTTATCACAGCCTTCGATACGGCACCATTTCCATTGAAGATTTGGTTCAGCAAGCTGTGGAATTAGGTATTAACACTTTGGCTTTAACGGACATTAATACGATTACGGGAATTTATGACTTCTATAAACTCTGCAAGATTCATCAGATAAAACCTATCGTCGGAATGGATGTTCGGTTGGATAATGACTTGTACTATATTCTTTTGGCTCAAAATAAAGAGGGAATTGCCAACATCAATCAAATGATGACTCGGTTCAATTGTGAGCAAATTCCGCTCCCGAAAACGCATCCCGAATTAGAAAATGTAGTTGTGATTTATCCTTTGGAAAAAGTTCCTGAAACTTTAGAGAAGAACGAATTCATCGGTATTCGTCCTGAAGAAATTAATTTTTTGGTTCAGAAAAAATGGAAAACATTGCTTCATAAAATGATGGTTCTCCAACCCATCACTTTCAAAACCAAAAAAGACTTTAACCTCCATCGAATTTTAAGGGCAATTGACCACAATACATTGCTTTCAAAATTGACAAATCAAGATATTTGTGATACTTCCGAATATCTAAAACCGACTTTCGAGGTGCTAAAACACTACAAAAACTACCCTCAAATTATTGAAAATACGGAACGAATTATCGAACAATGTCAGTTTGAATTCGATTTTTCGACACCTAAAAACAAACAAAATTTTACCGATTCCAAAGAAAATGATAGAATCCTCCTTCGAAAATTGGCTTATGAAGGTCTTAAAAAACGCTACTCCGAAAACGATGAAACCGCAACCAAAAGAATTGAAAAAGAATTGCGAGTGATTGACGAACTCAATTTTAGCGGTTACTTTTTGATTACTTGGGATATCATTCAGTATAGCAACAGTCGGGGTTTTATGCACGTTGGAAGAGGAAGTGGTGCCAATTCTATTGTCAGTTATTGTTTGGGCATCACGGACATTTGTCCTTTGGAACTCGACCTTTATTTTGAAAGATTTTTGAATTTAAATCGAAAAACTCCTCCCGATTTTGATATCGATTGGAGTTGGCAAGAACGAGACGAAATCTTGCGCTACATTTTTAATAAATATGGAAAAAACCACGTTGCTTTTTGTGGAACTAATGTTCAGTTCAAGTACCGTTCAATTTTCCGTGAAGTGGGTAAAGCCTTTGGTTTACCTAAAGAAGAACTGGATGTCCTTGCCAAAAATCCAATGGCATTGCACGATGATAATTCGGTGGTGAAACTCGTTCAGAAATACGGAATGCTTTTAGAAAAATTCCCGAATCAACGAAGTATGCACGCTTGTGGAATTTTGATTTCGGAAGAACCTATCACCAATTTTACCGCTTTGGAAATGCCTCCAAAAGGTTTTCCTATCGTTCAGTTCGATATGCACGTCGCAGAAGATATTGGTTTTGAAAAATTTGATATCCTTTCTCAGCGTGGTTTGGGAACAATTAATGACACCGTAAAACTCATCGAACAAAATCGTAGAATTACGGTGGATATTCGGGATACATCGATTTCAAAAGATGAAAAAACGGCAAATGAATATTTGGCTCAAGGAAAAACTTTAGGCTGTTTCTACATCGAAAGTCCTGCAATGAGAGGGCTACTTCGACGGTTGAAATGCGACAATTACAAAACTTTGGTCGCCGCGTCGTCCATTATTAGACCAGGTGTTGCACAAAGTGGAATGATGCGCGAATATATTTTCCGACACAATAACCCTCATCAATTCGAATATTTTCACGATGTTTTTAAAGAACAATTGGGTGAAACTTATGGAATTATGGTGTATCAGGAAGATGTCATTAAAATCGCTCTGCATTTTGGTGGTGTTTCTGCGGACGATGGCGACATTTTACGAAGAGCGATGAGTGGAAAAAGTCGTTCTTTGAAGAAGCTTCAGGAAGTGAAAGAGCATTTTTTTCAATCCTGTAGAAAACAAGGGCATCCCGAAAAATTGTCACAAGAAGTCTATCGTCAAATCGAAAGTTTTGCGGGATATTCCTTTTGTAAGGCGCATTCGGCTTCTTATGCGGTGGAAAGTTATCAAAGTCTTTATTTAAAAGTTCATTTCCCGATTGAATTTATGGTTGGAGCCATCAACAATGGCGGTGGATTTTACAGAACCGAAGTCTACGTCCACGAATGCCGAATGTCGGGGGCAACCATTCTTAATCCTTGTATTAATCGGAGTGATTACAAGACAACGTTATACGGAACCGACGTTTATTTGGGCTTTATGCATATCGAAAAATTAGAAGGTCGATTGGCACAATTTATCCCTGAAGAACGAAAAAACAATGGTGATTATCTGTCTTTGGAGGATTTTGTGAAACGTGTTCCTATCGGTTTAGAAACACTTCAAATTTTAGTTTTTGCGGGAGCATTTCGCTTCACAGGAAAGAAAAAAAACGAGTTATTGATTGAAGTCCGATTGTTGATGGTGAACTTCAAACCGGATTTTCGACTGCCATCATTTTTTGAAACGCCACCTCAGAAATATCAACTTCCACAACTCCAACGCAATCCTTTGGAAGATGCTTTCGACGAGATTGAAATTTTAGGTTTTCCCGTTTCTTGCAGTCCGTTTGATTTGCTTCAGACCAAATATCGAGGTTCTGTGATGGCGAAAGATTTAATTAAATTTCATAAGAAACAAGTTAAAATGTTGGCGTATCTCATCTCAAGAAAACACGTTCCCACCAAAAAAGGAACGATGTATTTCGGAACTTGGATTGATGTGGAAGGAGACTATTTTGATACGGCGCATTTCCCCGATTGTCTTATACAATATCCATTCGCAGGAGGTGGTGTTTATTTGCTTTTGGGAACGGTGGAAGTCGACTTTCATTTTCCTACGATTACGATACACAAAATGGCAAAAATGCCTTTCATTCCAGACCCTCGCTACGAATTAGAAAAAGAAAAACGCTACGAAGTTTACCAAAAAATCAACGAAGATGTCAGTATGACTTGGCGACAACCTTACCCCAGCGAAAACGAAATTGGTTTACCGAGAAGGAAAATGAAGTCTTAACTTCAATACTATCTCGAGTTCTATAAAAACGCAACGATCGCAATCAATTAGTTTTCATCAAAATACAAAAAACCAAGCTCGCAAAGGCGTTAACACTTAGCAACTAAATCATAAAACTTTGCTCAACGAAATTGCTTTACAATATCCACTACATCTACTCCGATTACTACAATATCGGCAAAGTAATAAGAACCTTTGTTCCCTTATTCTCTTCCGAAACGGTTTCAATCGTCGCAGGAAGCTTATAATTTTCCGTCAAAATTCTTAATCTTTCTTTAGCGATGGTTCCCGAAAGTGATTTGTATTCCTTAGTTGCACTTGTTGCACTTCCTGACAGTCCTACTCCATTATCGCTAATAACAATTTGTAAAAAAGGGTCTTTGAGAGACAAATCGACTTCGACTATGCCTTTCTGACTTTGCATATCAATTCCGTGAACAATCGCGTTCTCCACAAAAGGTTGTATCAACATGGGTGGTATCATAATCGCCGTAAGGTCCGTGTCTAGCGGATATTCAATTTTATAATCAAAGGCGTTATTATGACGCATTTTTTGCAAGCTCAAATAATTTTCCAGTGCTTCTAACTCTCCACTTAATGGAACCAAATCCTGACGACTGAGCTCCAAGCTGCTTCGCAGAAGTCGGCTAAACTGATTGAGATACTTTAACGATTTTTCCTTTTCATCGAATCTAATTAGACTCTGTAATGCTGACAAAGTATTGAAAATAAAATGCGGCTCCATCTGAGTCCGCAAAAGTCGCTGCTCCAACTGCATCCTTCTGTTCTCATCCAAAATACTCTCCTGCAAAGCCTTTAACTTTCTTTGTCGGATAAACAGATAAGTCATCAAAGCACCTGTAATCGCTATAAAAGCCAACAACGCGGAAACCCAAATCAAGGTTTTTTTCTGCGCATCTGACTTTGATTTTTGCTCATTAAGTATTTTGATTTTTTTCTCTTGCTCAGCCACCTCAAGTTCGGATTCTATAGATGCATATTGCTTTAGACGTTCTTTGTTATAGTCTTCTGCTTTTTTGTCAACATACTCATAGAACTTCTTTACAGCAATTTTTCTGTCCCCATACAAAATGTCGTAAGCAGCAATATTTTCTAAAAAATCAGCATCACTTACATCAAATTCTCCCTTCATATTCTGCAGCTTATTCAGCTCATCTTTTGCTTCTCTTTGCTGAAAAAGTCTCGTATGCAACCCCAAGTTATTGCTATAGTTGTAAGCTAAAGTAGCTTCGCTACTACCATCTTTCTCGTCAATTGCTGCTACCTTTTCCGAATAATAAAGCGCACTATCCCATTCTTTTTTCTCGTAATTAAATGCTGCTTTTCCTAGATACAAATCCCTATCTAGACCAGGAAGGTTCTTTTCCTCCTTAAATACTTTTTCTACCTCATCAATATAAATCTGAGCCGAATCAAACTTTTTGGAAATGGAATATGAAAGAATCATATTAAGGACACACCTTAAATACAAATCCTCTTCCTTACCAAATTCCTCCGCAAACTCCAACGATTTTTTACCATAAAAAACAGATTTTTCATACTGTTGACACTGGCCATTAAATGCAGACGCATCAACAAGAATTCTAGCTTTGTCTTCTGCCGAAAACATGTCCTTGTTTTTCGGCAACAGTATTAATGCAGCCGCCTTTGAAATATCATAATTCCCACGATATTCATTCTTTCCGCTGTAGAAATTGTTATATGCGGCCAATTTGTAGGCTATTGTCAATAAGCTATCATTATTGGGCTTGGATTTGAAAAAATTGAGTGCTTTTTCGCTGTAATCTACCGCCTTATCAAACTCGCCTTGATTAAGCAAGCAATAGGACATTTCCATCTGAAGATAAGCACTGGTCACACTATCTTTTTTTTGTTCAGCCTTTTTGAGATAGTTTTGAAGCACGGACAAACAAGAATCTGGGTTAGTAGACATCGCACTTTCTTTTGACATTTGACCAACGGCCTTCAGTACTTCTTTATCAACAACTAAACCTGATTTCTGATTGTAAGTTCCTTTTTTACAAGAAAAAACAAACAGCATAACAACCAAAAGAAAGAAAAAACTATTCCTCATCACCCCTTAATGTTAACCAATTGTTCTACAACAAAATCTTTTCGTCGCGTTGCTATAGGAACTTCCTGACCATTCTGCATAATAATAACACCAGATTTGTGCAATTTATCCACATGCAATTTGTTAATGATATAAGACTGATGTGTGCGAATAAACCACTGCGGAGGCAAAATATCTTCGTAATGTTTCAAAGATTTGGAAGCTACAATTTTTTTTTGATTTTGGGCAAATACCTCTGTGTAAGACCCTTCTGACTTGCAGTACATAATTTCTCCAATCTTCAACAACTGTAAGTAATCCACTGAAGAAATGCAAATCTGCGTATTAAGGTCAACCTGACTTTCGTTAACTAGAGATTTGGTCAAACTCACTTGACTGTTATAGAGCAATTTATCGTTTTCCGCCTTTACTCTAATAATTGCTTCGGCAAACTCCGTTTCGTCAATAGGTTTCAGAAGGTAGTCCAAAGCTCCATATTTAATAGCTTTTATCGCAAAATGATTGAAAGCCGTCATGAACACAATATGGAAATTAATTTCGGGCAATCTATTCAATAAGTCGAATGCGGTACCATCCGTCAACTGAATGTCCAACAACACCAAATCAGGATTTTCTTTACTAATTATTTCATATGCATCCTTGACAGAAACCGCAGTTCCTAAAAGCTCCAAATTCTCTTGTTGAGCTACCAACCATTCAATCTCTTTTAGGATGGAAGCTTCATCTTCTACAATGAGTGTTTTTATTTTTTTCATCTACTATTGGCGTCCTTTTAACCAACAAATTACGGATTTTATTTTCAGAAAAAATAATATAATCGTCAAAAGAAAAATTTCAATACTAATTACAAAAAGAAAAATCAAAAACAACATTTACAACTGCATAACTACTAAAAAAGAAACATAGATTTCGTCTTTTTGAAATCTATGTTCTCACCAAAAGTCATTATTTGTGTTTTTTGCCTTGGTTGTGTATCAATATCCACTAGGGTTGAATATTTTCACAAGATAAATGTCGTTATTAATTATGTACTTTCTAAGCTCATTTTATATTCGCTACGATATCATTAAAATTCGTTGAAGTCACATAAGAATTCGCGAAAAACAATTTAACTTCCTTTAGAAAATACTATTGAAACATTTAGCTCCTCATGTAAGTCGATTTTTCAATAGATTTTCCAAAATAGGTTTCAGTTTTCATTTGTTTCTCGAATTTTTGATGGCTTAAAATTTCTTTGATAATTTCACCAAGAACCACTTGGTTTTGAGCAGGATTTAATTCAGCTATCAAAACACCTGAAGAATCATAAAAATTAAGTTTGTTAATCTTTGTAACATTGTGATTCATCTTTGTAATTCTAGAAAGTTCAACAGTCTGATCTGGAGCACTTTTACTCTTAATAACCATCTTGTAAGGATCAATCTCCACAGATACTTTAGGATGAATAAACTGTAAAATCACCATAAAAGGGACCAAAACAATGAGTCCTACCACCAAGCCTTTGGCTTTGCCCCCACCTCCAATACCGTCCAGCGCTTCAATCATTCCGAAAAAGCCTCCGTAGATATAGTAAAACAGGGCGAAAACTGCTATTAAATAAATTGCCGCAACAACAAGCCCCTTGGTGACACTCTTGTTATTAACATTTTTGAATTCGAATTTTTTCATTGTTTTTGGTTTTTAAAAAGTTCATCTAAGTCTAAGCAACCACAGTCTTCCTGTATATCTGGATCGTCTTTGGTAATCCCTTTGTTGAATGCAATGATATCCTTACAATGCTGCTCCAGCTTTAATAAATGTCCGAAATAGAACATCGGTGTACACAGCAAAACCATGACAAGAATCGCTGGAAACATAAAAAAAATGCTACGGAGAGCAATTGCATCAATTCCCCCTTCATTAGTATTAGATAATCTTTTCCAGATTCGACGTCCCCACCATATGAAGAAAAACAATCCTCCTCCAAATCCAATGACCATACTTAAGTAGAAAAGTATATTAATAGTATCATGTGACATTTTTTGATGATTTAATTAATTGAATTTCAACTATTTTTCGATTATCAAATGTACGATGGTTAACTTGCAAGGTGAGCCAACTTTTGTATTCGCTTGATTTTTCGAGTAATTAGTTTGGATTTTATTAAGATTCGTTTTTTGAATTGTTAAACTTGATGAATTATCCAAAACTCACCTGACAACTAATTAAATAAAAGTCCAAGTATTTACTAAAAAAGCCACCTGTAAAAACAAGTGGCTTTTGGAAATATGTAAAGTGATTTTAGGCTAATTGTAACTAAAATTTATATGTCCTGCCTCTTAATCTGAGAAAGAACTGTTGGATCTTGTATTTCACTGTCTTTTGCTAACAACAATACTTTGGATAATACTTCTGCGGATTTGGGATCATCATCGGCGAAAGGTAAAAATAGTCTTCCTCTGTGTTGTGAATGGACTGGAAGTATGGAAAGGTATTTGCCCGGAACCTGATGAACAACTGCACTACCCAAATGAACGCTATAATTTGCCATTTTTCCCTTGACTAAAGCATGTGAACCTTCGATTGAAACATTTTCTAACTTAAATAATCGTGAAGTCTCCTTCAGTAACACCGTTCGCATTTCAATAGAAGAATGACTTGCCTCTGGATCAACACCTCCAACATGAGCTACCGAAACGACCAAATCCACATCTCTCATGACTTCTGAAAACAATCTAGGATTGATATCCTCAAAAGGTATATTTTTGAAATCTTTCAGCGAGTGAAACTCAATCGTTTCTAACGTTGGACTTTCTACATCAGCTGGAGAAAACCAATCTGCCATTGCATACAATTTCACTTGAAATCCTTCCTTGTGATATACTTTCTGCAAACCTTCTTCATAATCCACTTTCCAACCTCTAGTCTTCAGCAATGCTAAAGTCTGTTTTGGTTGAACCTGATGTCCTGCATAACGACGAGAAATTGATTTTTCCTTTAACTCATCTGGTGTCGGAACATACAATTCTCTGAAAATCTGTTTGAAAGGCTGAATTAATTTTTCCCTGAAACAATAATGCTGAAAATCACCCCAAACCGAATGTTCATGCAAATCAACGCAATGCGCTATGCGAAGGGTTGAATCTTCTTTAAGTTCCTGAATTTCGCCCTGTGCCGATATCAGATTCCCGTCATGATAGAATCCTATCTTGTTATCATTGGAAATAAAGACCAATTTCTCCAAATGTTTTACGATCACTGGATGATCAAAAAGATTTTTGATTTCAGAAAACAAAAATTCGTCCCCTCTAATCATTGCTTCTTCCAACCCTTTTCGAGAGCGAGTCCATTGCTCGCGCATAATTTTCCTATAACTTCCCAATTGGACAATTGCTTTGTCCTTCTTAATTTTTGGGGGGATAGACTTCAGCTGTTTATCATCACGGAAAACTACTAATTCTGCCTTTCCGTTATCCTCAACAATCAACCCAACGGTTACTCCGTCAATGGTCACCTGCGTTTCTTTTGATAATAAGTCCTGAACCTGCTTGGTTTCCATCGCCCATGTCAAACGGACTGGGTCTGGATAGCCAGCATTACGCGCCAAATTCTCCAAAGCAACACTGATAGCCAAAGCTTCGCTTGCTTGCTTCATAGAGCCGAACTCTCTACTTTCTTTTTTGAATTGTTGAATGTATTGATATCGATTAAGGACATCTTTTTCAGGATTTGCCTTACTTAAAGGAACCAATCCATAAACTCGCAAATAATCTTGATCTCTTTTATCTTTAACTTTCGCCGTCACTTCTTTAATCTTCAGATCACCAGTTAAAGTGTCCGAATATAGCCTTGCTCGACGATGTCCATTTCCATCCGAAATGTACTTCGCACACTCATATAACATTTCCCATCTTGCACGACCCAATTCTTTATAAGCTTTGGTAAACCAATCTTTATCCACGGCACCATCTTGAAACTCCTGAATATCCACAGACGAATATTTGGCTACCTCACTTTCCAAACCAGAATTCTGCGCCTGATAACCAGAAGTTTTGGTGTGCGCATGCATCCACCAAATTGCAGATTCAAGTCCCTTCCATCCCAGATAATTGCTCACCAACTTTTGCCATTGAGGCGCATATACTGCTGCTTGAATTAATTTAATCTCAGAGATTTTCTCCTTTTTCATCATTTCATTAAAGGACTCCTGAGTATCAGTTTCCAAAGGAAAACAGTTGGACAATAGGTAAGAAAATAACTTCTGTTTGGTCATACTTTCTCTTCCATAGGTCGAAATATAATTAGCATACAAGCTTGATTTTCCAAGTCCCTTTAAAATTTGAGTAAAACGATGAGCTCCGTATATCGTTTGGAATGCTTGTACGTATTCAGAAACAGGTGTAGTCGCGTCTCCTCTGACCAACTCTACATCTAGAAATTTATTTTGAATTCCTTCAATGATTGGTTTTAAAAAAAGAAAAAGTTCCAAATATTTTTCGCCATTATAATAGACCTTTCTTGTAGTCATATCCCTAATTGCAAAATCTGCAGTAAAAATCCCTTCGTAGAGTTCATCTCTTGTAATAAGCTTCAGTTCAAAAGCATGACAGAAAAGATAAAAGCTTGGAACCGTATAATAAACATTATCCTCTCTTCCATTGAACTGCATCCAACGATAAAGATTCCATACTTTTTTGAACTGTTCATCCGAAACATGTTTTAATGGAATCGAATTAAGAAAAACGGTAAAAAATCCAGTCTGCTGCCAACCATCACCTCCATTGTTATAACTGTAATAATAGTCTTTTTTCTCCGATTTGTAATTAATAAATTCTGTTGGCATTTGAGAAAAAATAGTCGCTGTAATATCAATTAAGAAATCAACCGAATCTGCAAATGCATATTTGTACTGGAGGGATTCTAAAATTATCTTGATCGGATTGTTCCAATAATAATTACTTTTAAGCGGATTAGGTAAAACATCCTTGTAGTAAAACACGTAGTTCTCCAGAAAATCCCTAAACTTCTTCCTATCACAACTCTCAACAAACGTTAGTAAAAACAAATCGCTGGGTTGAAGTCCAGAATCTGTATACCACTTTTCCCAAACCTCGTGCAAAGGATAATTAGCGGTAATCTGCTCAGGCGAGAAGCCTTCTGTATTTCTCTTAATTTGCTGAAAACTATTTCCGATCAACTGACTCGAAACCGAATCATCCCAATTTTCGGATTCGTACTCGTAATCTTTATTTTGTAGGAATAGATCATTGAGTTTCTTTAATTCAGCTTTGATGTCACTCAATGGTTTTGAAAAACCATATTTATCCTTCTTGATTGCCGTCGCATAAACTGAATCGGGCGAAATCTCTGGCAGTTTGAACTCAGACTTGATAGTAGGATCAAAAAATCCAAAACCATTTTCTGGAGAAAGCGTTTCTTTATCCTTTGAAGGAACTAATTGATCAAGGAAGCTCTGCTCTCGATCAGAAATTTTAGGTTTCTCATTATATAATTGAAGCCATTTCAATATCTGATCTGGGATACGCTTTTCTTTTTGAAGCTGTAACATGATGTCCAAAGCAGCAGTTCTTTGTTCTAGATCTCCCTTTGCAATCAGCTCATCAATTAGCGGAATAATAATGGTATCTTCCTGCATCATTACCAATTCAATAAGATTCTTTCTCAAGGTTCCGCCTTTCCTTTTAAATAAATCGTAGAAGGTTAAAACGTCATCCGCGCTTAAAGGGTCTTGCTGCAAAACATTGATACTCGAAGAAACCAGTGATTCACCTCTATCTTTTAAGATTTTAAAAGCAAATTCTCTCTGAAACGGAGTGACTTTTTCCTCTCTTTTCCCAAAGTTGTATGAATAAGAATAGCAATAGAAATCACCAAGAATACTTCGAGCCAATTGCTCCCTCAAGGAGATATCAAATTGCTCAAATTGCGAAAGCAGCAAATCTCTCTTCTCAATATCTTCTCCAACTAAATAGAACATCGACTCATAAAGATGACTCCTTTTGAAGGTCGCATTTAACCATGAAAAAACTTTGCCTTCAAACTTCTTTTCTTTAAAACTAAGCGCTTGTGCTTGTTGAAACAACTTATTGAAGAAATCTGGGTAATCAGGATTATTTATGAAAAATTTAGATTTAATATTAGCCTCCAATAGAGACGCCATCAGCTGCCCCGCAAAAGCCAATACCTGTGGATCTCCATCCAATACGGCTTTATAATAAATCGGCATCTGGATGTGGGGATCATTTGTTTCGCTGGCAAACTTAATCGCCAAGCACTTTTTCTCTATATTTCCGTTATCATAAAGTTCATGCATATATGGAATCGTTCCTTCAATATCCCAAACTCCCTGCACCCAAAGTGCCATGTAAACTTCATTATTGTTCTTGCTTTTTATCGCTGATGGAATCAAATTCGGGTTATTAAAGTATTCATTAGCAAGACTAACGATATTTTTCACTACAGATTCTTTCTCGCCTTCCCAACCGAGACCCGTCCATGTATCAATCGCGCGAACGACCGATGAAAAACGAGTTAATTTGTGCTCGATAATAACTCCAGTCATGTATTGCAGGGCACCAATACTGGTTTCGTCCAAGGCTTCAAGAATTGTCTGCCGAAGCCCTTCTTGTCTTTGAGCGGCAAGCAAAAGTTTCTCAACTAGCTCCCAACAACGTTGTTCTTCACTATTGAGCAACGCTTTAATAATGTTTCGCGAAACCTTTCCTTCAGGGTGTTTGTTAAATATAATATCCTCGAGCAATTGATAAATTTCTTGGTTTCCGCTATCTATCGCAGCAGACCAAATATAAAATCGATTAGAACCTCCTAACGCACTATCATAGATAATTTCCTCTTCCATAGACAAGCTATAATACACGGTACCTGTATCGTAAGAATAAGTACACGGAAGACGCAAAAGACTACGGATGAGATTCATCTGATTAAGTTGGATGTATCTCTCCAAATGAGGAGCTCGAAAAGACCTTCTAGCATAACCCGTCTGATACATTTTATTGGGCATGGAATACCAAATCCGCTTCACCAATTCTGCCTGATCTCCGAAAAAATAAACGAGTAATTTATAATATTCTTTATCTTCCCAAATGTCAGGTTTCAAATAAGTCTTAATACCTTGTGCCTCTTTGGAACCCAACGTCACCTCTCGCAAATAGTCTTCCTTTCCCAAAAACAATAATCCCAGTTCTGCAACTTCTTTTTTGAGTTTTGGTTTGGAGAACAACCTTGAAAGAGTGCTTTTCTCCGCTTGCTCCTTCAAATCTGCCCTTAAATTTTTATAAAAATCAACAACCTGTTTTGATTTTAATTTCTCCGTAATTTCCATGTGTTTTTTTAATTTTAAATTAGTTACCAATAGCTACCTGCAAGAAAAGTGAGCCTGATAAAAGTGAATGTTTTATTTTGATCTAAGTCCACATTTTGAGATAAATTTTCTAGTTGTTCGTCGCCATAGAAAATTGCAAAAAGTCCATCTTCAAAAGCTTGAATAGCATTATCCTGAGCTTGCGAAAGATCAGCACGTTTTTCATTATAGATACTTCCAAAACCAACCTTACCTGTATCGGTCAGAATATTGAGATAATTTTCCTTGGGTGTCTTTTCGTAATCTTGATCTTCGAGTTCAAAAGACTTAGAATTAAATGCTTCCACTTGCTGTTTCACGACTAATTTTAAGAAATTTTCAACAGAAACTTGAGATTCTGTACAATCGATTTCAAGGCTTTGTTCCGAAAGCAATGGATGCTTCTTACCCAATTGCTTTACTGTAACTTTGATTTCCATTTTTGCATTTTTAACCATTAAATATAGAGAAAATTGAGAAAAAATAAATAACAAACCTTTCTATAAAAAATCATATTTGAATAAATACATTAGCTGAATCATCATTTCTAAGGAAAAAATTGCTAGAACTTTAATAACTCAACAATTATACTCTGAGGAATTCTTCAAATTCCTTTTAATTCATTATTTTTGTCTCACCTAAAAAGACCGATGCAATTGAATACCTTTTTATCCTTTGAACCCATTTTTCAATATAGAATTTGGGGCGGAGACAAACTAAAATCTGTTTTAAATAAAAATTATACAGCCGAAAACATCGGTGAAAGTTGGGAAATTTCAGGGGTTAAAGAAGCGGTTAGTCAATTGGCTGCCCCTTTCCAAGATTGTAAAAATCTTCAAGAACTTATTAACGAATTCCCCAACGAAGTTCTTGGAAAACGGGTCTTCGAAAAGTATGGCAAAGAGTTCCCTCTACTTATTAAGTTTATCGATTCTAATGAACCTCTCAGCGTTCAGGTTCATCCAAATGACGTATTTGCAAAAGAACACCATCATTCTTTTGGAAAAACCGAAATGTGGTACGTAATGGAAGCCGATGAAGGCGCAGAAATTATTTCTGGCTTCGAAAAAGCTGTTGATTTAAATGAATATCGTAATGCTTTACGTGAGAATAAAGTAGAAGATATCGTTAAAAGATGGAAGGTAAAAAAAGGAGATACTATTTTTCTCCCTGCAGGTAGAATTCATGCTATTGGTGCCGGAATTTTGCTCGCAGAAATTCAGCAAACATCAGACGTCACTTACCGAATCTATGATTACAACCGAATAGATAAAGATGGAAAAACCAGAGAACTCCATAATGACATCGCAGAAAAAGTAATCTTATTTGACGATATAGATAGTCCGTTTGCAATTCAAGAAGACTTCAACAGCCCAGTTTCTAATTTAGTGAGTTGTGATTATTTCAACACTAATATTTTAAACATAACTGAGAATTTAGTAAGAGATTATCAAGGTTTAGATTCATTTGTAATCCTTATAGGTGTTGAAGGTTCGGTAAAAATTACCTCCAACGCAGAATCCGTCATCCTTAATTACGGAGAAACAGTCTTAATTCCTGCATCACAATTAGGAGAAATCCATTTTGAGGCTGCAGAAAAGAGCAAAATTCTAGAAGTACACATTCCGAACTAGTTAAACAAGTTTTAACAACTTCAAAGACCACCCACGAATTTGATATTCGCTGGGTTATTTTTCGTATTCGTTAGTGCCGAACAAATTGTAAATGTATAAATTTGTTAACAGCTATGATGATTAACACTTTAGAGGAATTTTAGATTAACTATCCTTTCAGGTGGATATTATATTAATACTTTCAATTAATGAAATTACTTTTCTATTATTTGGCATTACAAGCGTTTGCGATCTCCTTCAATGAAAGAATAATGGTTAATCATAGTGAATAATATTTTCAATGATACCCAATGAAAAAGTGCTTACTCTTCATATTAATCATTTTTGGATTCTTGGCGCAAAGTCAAAAATTAGACTCTGCACGAACTGCCAATGCAACACCTCGAAGTATAAAATTTCTCAAAAAAGAACGAAGCCCAATTATTGATACGACACAACCACCAATGCCTCCAAGTCTTAAAGATTATAAAAAAAACAAAACACGTCGACTTTTTAATATTCCTGCAAAAGATAGACGAAAACTTTATCCTTTTAATCAATATGATTCCATTTATGTTTCGATGCTTGATAATAGAATTAAGGAATCCGAATTTCTCACACATAATTTTGTTGAACAACAGCTTTTGAGTGATAAAGAAACTGACGCCATTACTGACATTCTTTTCAATTATTTTGAGATTAACCATAATATTTTTAGAACTAGTTTAATCGAAACTGTTGGTTGTGATTGTCCTTATATTCCCGAACAGCTTATTTTTTTATTCAAAAAAAATGGTAAAACGGAACGCTATGTCGTCATCCCAAACAGCGTAATCTTCACGAATTTTAGCGAGTCCGAAATGGATCAAATAGAACTCAATCAAGACAAAGAAGAAATGATTATGAATATTTTTAATGACTTGATTGAAAAACATCAATGCAAAAATAGTCTCCCAACAAAACCGATTCCCCCACCCATCAAATAATTTTTCAAATGAAAACAAAATACATTTTCATTTTAACTCTACTTTGTTTTTTCCAAATTTTTAAATCTCAAAAAAATAATGAGAAATACATTTGGGATCAATTAAAATGTGTAAAAAAGTTCAAAATTCCTGCTCAAAAAAGGTTGGCAAAACTTCCTTTCAAAAATGCAAAAACAATTAAAATCATCTCATACAGAAATAAAGATGCTGGCATTATTGGTGAAGAACTACAAAAACTATTGGATAGCTTATATACAAACAACAGTGTTATTAGTGATGATATTTTTGATGAAACCATCACCCTTAACCCAACCCAAATTGATGATTTAACAGATATTATATACAATTATGGTTTCAAGGGAAATACAGATTTAAGGAGAGGAGCTCTTTGCTACATACCAAGAAATGCCATTTTGTTCTGTGACGAAAACAATAAACTAATTGGTTTTATTGAAATCTGTTTCGAGTGCGAAAGAGTTAGAAGTAACAAAAAAGATTTTGAACTTGGTGAAGAATGTGACGGGAAATACAAACTTCTAAAATCTTTCTTTGAACAAACCGGAATCAAATACGGAACCTCAGCAGACGATTTTTGACAAAATAAAAATCATAATAAAATTTTATCCTAAAAGCTGTCCGCACGACCGTAATTTCCTAAATTCGTAAAAACACATCATTTACAGAAAATGAATAGACAAAACTTTATATCTCTCCTCCTTCTACTCATCGTTTCTCACCAATTGTTTTCCCAAGAAAAAACAATCTATTTTGATGAGCAATGGAAAGAAACTACCAAAAATAAAGCAGTATTTTACCGACCCTTACCACTCCCAAAAATTGGTAATTTGGAGTTTCTGAGAGATTACTATTTCGAAAACAAGAACCTCCAAATGCAAGGATATTATGCTGATGGAATAGAAAAAAATTATGTCGGTGAAATTTTTTGGCATGAAGAAAATGGAGATGATTCTTCTTTTGATTTAAATCTTAATAAAACTGATCAAAAAGTCCTTAATTATTACTTCGATAATGGAAAACTTTGGAAAAGTGTCGAATATGGTGACTTGGGCTTCAAGAATGGCAAAACAACAGAATACAAAACCGATGGAAGTCTACTTGGAATCTCCACCTACAAAGATGGAACCATAATCTCTGGGATCACTGGTAAGTTGACCAACAGCAATTCTTATGACTCCTATAATATTGATGGTCGATATGACAGAGCTGTACAAGTACCAGAATACAAAGGACAAGATCGCAAATACACTGTTCTTTATTATTGGAAAAGTAACTTGAAAACAGCAGCAGAATTAACCTATATTAATGACAAATTAGTACTTCAAAAAGATTTTGACAAACAAGGTAACTTAATTCAAAAAATCGATAGCACCTCTTACTATTACCCAGAACATGAACAAAAAAATGGTAAAGAATTCAATTACATCCTCAACAGAAGTAGTGTCAGCAAATCTCCTACCTATACAGAGTATCAAAGTTATCCGCTTTCTGATGCAAAAATATTAAACATCACTCATATCCTTCTCTACGCTGGAAGTATTCACTTTTTGGAGATAGATCAGACTAAGAAAAAATTTAGAGAAACCGAATTTAATTACTTTGAAGACAACAATATATCTTACATTAGATCAAAGACGCTTTACGAAGACGAAGCATGGTATCCTATAGAAATATATCAAAATAAAGAGACCCAATTGATCCCTATTTCAGAAATTGAATCCTATTCTAAGGAAGAGATTTACAAAAAAAAATCTAAGTCAAAATGGAATAATCCTTATCTGAAGGACAAACCGATTTCTGAAGAAATTTATTTTGCATCGCCAGATTACATCGCTAAAAAAACCATTTATAAATCATCAGGAAAAGTCGTAATAGATGAAAAAAATATCCCTCTCGTCTACGTTGAAATCTCACCACAAAAGTACATTATGTTGCTAAAAACCGGAGGCTACTTTATTCCAATGAAATCTAAAGATCTTCTAGAGATCCCGTTCTACACCAATTCCCAACCGACTAAAAAAGAAGACTAATGAGATTTCCTTTTAAAATATTTTCCCTTTTCTGCATCTTAACGATCACTTTCTTTCATGGTCAAATTCCTGTTCACAAAAGAGCCAAAAAAGTAGAAAAAGCTAAACAGGATTCTATCGAACTTGCCATAATCAAAATCCCATCTTCAACAGACAGCATACAATCAGAAATTGAAGACATTATTGATGGTTATTATGATTGGGATGAAGATAATGATGATCCTGAAGACGATATGATTTTGGTTCTACGAGATAAAATAAAGTCCTCAAAAGGTCTTAGAAAGACACTATATCAATATTATTTAGCCAATATATACTTTTCTTATATTTCAACTTATAACAACCGTATCGCAAGCATCGATAGAACCGCTCTTCAAGCGCTTCCAGATGATTACAAAACTTGGGCTGTTAATGATTTTTATAGAGAAGCCGACCATCTATATAGTGCTGTTCTCATAGATCATGAAATGTTGAAAAAAGAAAAAACAATGCTTTGGAAAGATATTATTGACGAGTCTGATGAACAAGAATATGTCCAATTTACACCAACTCTTTTTGACGTCATAGCTTATTCATACCTTAATTTTTTGCATCTTCTACCTCCAAATTTTGACAATGACAGAAAGACAAAAATCGAAAACATCGAAAATTCCCTAGAAGATTTCCATCAAAATGATGCCGACAAAACAGCTATTCTGTATTTCAAAACCACCATCATTCAAAAAAATAAAGAAAATCAAGCCTTTGAATTAGAAAAACTAGCCAACGCTAATCTTGATCAACCTTTTTCTTCATTCTTACTTTTTTTAGCAGCAGATCAATGGTCATCGAAAAAACCTGAAAGGAATCTGAAAGAAGCCCATCGTATTTGTGTAAAAGCAATTGATGAGATTCCGTCGTCCAAGTGGAGTAATTACTGCAAAACACTTATTGATGAATGGGATCGTAAAACTCTTGGTGTTGATCTTCCAGCGTATGCACTTCCAAAAGAGTATATTCCAATGAATATTTCTCACAAGAATATTGACAAACTAAAATTAGAAATAAGTAAAAAATCTGGCTCCATTGATTTTGACCATATTGATAATTGGGATGAAGATTACGAGGACAGCGAAGAATTTATTGAAGATGAAGATCATCAAAGTATCAAAAATAATTTTTTCTACACAACCGAATACCAACTTCAGAAATTTTCCGATTTCCAACGTCATAGTACCGTTCTTGCAATACCTCCACTAGAGGAAGGAATTTATTATGTAAAAATTCTGAATGCAGAAGACGACATTATTTTTAGGATTGCTGTTACGGATCTCTCTTATACCAAAAGGTTCGAGGACGATCAAAAAGTGATCCTCCAAGCAATTAGCACGTCGACTGGAAAAGGAATTTCCAACATGGATTACATCATGTATCAAAGTACTGATGATTACAAAAATGATTATGTTGCTGGACGCAAAAACAAGCTGTTAAAAACGGGAAATGGCAAAACTGACAAAAACGGATTATTTTCTTTACCAAAATCCGAAGATCGAGAGTATGACGGTAGCATCATCTATTTCCCGAACCTCAAAAAGTACTTTATGATTCGTTATTCATTTGATGAAATACGTAATCTCGAATCTCAAAAAAATGTAGAGGAAAAAGAACCGATCGACCAGAGCTTCATTACACTTACAGACCGTGCAATTTATAGACCTGGACAGAAGGTATTTTACAAAGCCATCTTAAAACAGGAGTATTACGAAAAAACCAAAGTCCTCCCCAACGAAAAAGTTACGGTAAGTTTAAAAAGCAATTATCGTGATGAAATTTCAAAAACTGAAGCTGTGACTAACGATTTTGGAAGCATTTCTGGAGAATTTGTTTTACCTAAAGATGCCAATGCTAATTATTATACCCTACACCTTCAAAGAGAGTCCGACAAAGACTATGATTATACCAAATCAATAAAAGTTGAAGAATATAAAAGACCAAGATTTCAAGTTGCTGTCAATCCAACTACACAAACTTACAAAATAGGTGATTCTATTGAAGTATCAGGGAAGGTAGAAGCTTTTTCTGGCGCCGCAATCACGCAAACCAAAATAAGGTACGAAATAAGAAGAAGAAATGCTAACTATTGGTACTCGTATGATGACTATTCCTATGATGCTTATGATGATAATGATCTCTTCATCTCAAAAGGAGAAATAAAAACAGATGCAAATGGAAATTTCAAAATAACTTTTGATTCCGACTTCAAGACTAACGAGAAGACAACCAACAAAAAAAGATGTTATCAATATTTCGTCAGCTTCACTGCAACAGACATTAATGGCGAATCGCAAAGTAATCAAGCAACGATTACGCTTGGTGATCTTCATGCAAAAATAGACCTATCAGTAGAAAAGAAAATGCTTCAGAAAGACTGGAAATCCGTGAAAGTTGCAATTTCCAATCTCAATGGCCAACCTCTCAAATCCAAAGGAACACTTACGATTACCCAACTTATTGGTGAAGACAAAATTCTTCTTCCAAAACATATCAGAAGTAATCATACTAATTACTATCAACAATATGACAAAGAGGTATTTGATGCTTACTTCCCTTATATTAGCTACGAAATTTCAGATAAGGATAGCAAACAAAAACTTGGAAAAGTCATACTGAAAAAGGACTTTGACACTTCGCAATCGGAAAATATAGAATTAAAGGACCGAATCGAAGCTGGTAAGTATCTAGTCGAAGCCGAATCGTTGGTGGACAACGAACTGATCAAAACATTTAAAATAGTTGAAATTCTTGACGATAAAACCCTGCAAAATGGCAGTCCTATCTTCTTTAACGCTTACGTTTCCAAAAAAATATATGAAGTTGGAGAAAAAGCAACTGTTATATTCCGATCAGATTTTCAAGAAGGCACTATTAACTATCGCTTACATCGAAATGGAGCGTTTGAAGACTATCAATTCATCAATTTAAAAAATGGTTTAGCAGAACTTGCATTCACAATAACGGATACAGATCTCAAAAAAGGAATCTACTTGGAATATGATTTTATCAACCATGGTAGTTATGAGGATGGTTCAATCACTTTTGAAATAACTGAGAACATTAATCGAAACCTAGATATCACAACTCAAGTATTTCGTGACAAGATTCAACCAAGGACCCCAGAAAAATGGACCCTGAAAATTAGTGGTAAGGATAAAAATAAACTAAATACCGAAGTATTAGCCGCAATGTATGATGCATCATTGGACAAGTTTGCAAAAAACACCTTCCAATTTTCTCATTATAAACCTTATAACAATCGCGGTTATTACTATTATAGTGATTCTTATCGCTATAACTCCTCATCTTTTTTACAAGAATTGCAAAAATATGACTCCGAAGAGCTATACGAAGGCCAACCAAAATACAATATCAAAAATTTTTACACTTACACTAGACCTCGCATTCTAAAATTTGACCATATAGATATTAATGAAAGAAGAAGAAATAGTTATGCAACTGCATATGTAGCGAGTGCTTCAAGCAGAGATTCCACTAGAGAAAAAAGAATAGAAGAAGTAGTAATCTTGGGTTACGGCAAAAAGACCGAAAAAAATGCATCTGCTCCAATCTATATCATTGATGGAGAACAAGCATCGCAAAATTTGCCTGATGATGAGATTGGAGAAATACGATTTCTAAATGCAAAAGAAGCCATCCCAATTTATGGAGAAGGAGCAAAAAATGGAGCATATGTCGTTACTTCTAAAGAAGCCAAAAAAAGAGAACTTATGGAGAATGTTAGCGCTCGTACCAATCTTAATGAGACCGCCTTTTTCTTACCCTATTTACATACCGATGAAAATGGAGATATTCTGTTAGAATTTACCTCACCAGAAGCACTTACGCAATGGAAGCTTTTGATTTTCGCACATACCAAAGATTTGAAAGTGGGAACAGCAGAGTTTTTCACGAGGACTCAAAAAGAACTCATGATAACGCCTAATCCACCACGATTTTTAAGACAAGGAGACGAAATCATCTTTTCGACTAAAATAGACAATCTTTCGGAAGAAAAGATTTCAGGAAATGCAATCTTATCTTTATTTGATCCAGAAACTGATCAACCTTTGGATTCAGCGTTTGTTAATACAAATAACCTCAACAAAATTGCAATTAACGCAAAAAGTTCGACAGAAGTTTCATGGAAACTTAAAATTCCATTTAATATCAAAGCCGTTAAATATAAAATTTTAGCAAATGCAGATAAATATTCAGATGGGGAATCCAATATCCTACCCATCTTAAGCAATCGAATACTGGTAACAGAGACCATTCCTATTTTTATAAAAGAAGGTCAGAGCAAAACTTACGAGATGAAGAGTATCACTACTCCTTCTTCAACTTCTGCAGCCAACTTCAATCTTAGTGTCGAGCTTACGGCCAATCCGTTATGGTTTGCGGTAATGTCAATTCCTTACCTAAGAACTTTTCCTCACGAATGTTCCGAACAACTTTTCAGTCGACTTTATGGGAATATTCTTTCCAGTTACATCATGAATTCATCTCCAAAAATCAAAAAGGTTTTTGATGAATGGAACAGTAAGGAAACCCCAACCAATCCTTTGGAAACTAATCAAGAATTAAAGAGTATTCTGATCGAAGAAACTCCTTGGTTAGCTGACATCAAGGACAAAGAGAAACAAATGCAAAATTTAGCGCTCTTCTTTGAACTCAATAAGATGTCCAAGGATTTCAAAAAATCAGAAGCAGACCTCATCAAAAGACAAAATCCAGATGGTAGTTACTCGTGGTTCTCTGGAGGAAATAGTGACAAAACTATTTCTGGGCATATTTTAGCAGGATTTGGAAAACTAAAAAAAATGTTGAACAAGAAAGATTATCTCTATTTCTCTTCTCAACTTAATCGAACGATCAAAAAAACGATTAGTTATCTTGATAAAGAATATACTCTGGCTTATGCTCAAACCAAAAAGGAAAAAATCGAAGTGGATATTACCGACTATGCTTCTTACTTTTACTACCGAAGCTATTGGCTTGACGACGAAAAAATTCCAGATGAACTTTTACCAATATTAGATCAGTTATCCAAAAGATACAAAGAAGATGTTAAGGACTACAGTCTTTATCATCAAGCCATGATTGCAACCTTCCTTAATCGATACGGATACAAAGAACAAGCAAAACAAGTGATTTCGATACTAAAGAAAAATGCAAAAACCACAGAAGAGGACGGAATGTACTGGACTAATAATTATCCCGGTTGGTATTGGTATCAAGCTCCGATTGAGACTCAAGCCATGTTGATTGGTGCGTTTGCCGAAATTACTCCTGAAGACGAAAAAAGCATCGAAGAAATGAAAATTTGGCTTCTCAAAAATAAACAAACCCAAAGTTGGGAAACCACCAAAGCAACTACAGAAGCAGTTTATGCCCTCCTAAATTATGGGAAATCTTGGATTGATGCTGAGAAAGGGATTACCCTGAATTTAGGTAATAAAACAATTTATCCTGAATCAAACCCTGAAAAAACGTCAGAAGCAGGATTTTTTAAAACTTCATATTACTGGAAAGAAATCACACCAGACAAAGGCAAACTGGTGATCAACAAAACCAGTCCAGGTGTAGCTTGGGGCGGAATGCACCGTCTCTATTACGAAACGATCGACCAAATTACCAATAATGGCTCTGCGGACGTTAGCATTGAGAAAAAGCTATTCCAAAAAAAGTTTGATAATAATGAAGTAAAACTGAAAGAAATCACAACAGAAAACCCCATAAAAGTTGGAGACTTAGTGATCGTTCGACTGGTCATCAAAACGAATAAAGACATGCAATACATTCATCTCAAAGATATGAGAGCAAGCGGTTTTGAACCTGTTAATGTACTTTCTTCTTTCAAATGGCAGAATGGCGTCGGTTATTATGAAAATACGAGAGATACAGCTACCAATTTCTTTTTTGATCGAATGTACAAAGGCACCTACGTCTTCGAATATGAATTGAAAGCCAACAATGCCGGTGATTTCTCCAATGGAATAACGACCTTCCAAAATATGTACGCCCCTACGATGAGTGCGCATACAGAAGGAATAAGAGTGAAAATAATTCGGTAAAATCCATTATGAATTATCTTACGAAATCTTTAGAACTAAAAAACATTTCCATTAGAAAAATATTTTAGTCTGATCTTAAAAAAATGTAATAAAAATGTAATAAAAACTGGTCAATGACTGTTTATATTAAAAACACTATGATAAAAAAAGCTAGACCATTTTGTATTTTAGCATTCTCATTTTTGGGAACAATTGTTTTTTCACAAACTGCAGCAGAAAAAACAGATACGCTTAACACAAAAGAAATCCAAGAAGTTATTCTAAAAGGACAACGAAAAAAACAATTTGCTGACCACGCTAATTATACTTTCGAAAAAGAAGCTCTTGATAAAGCTAGACATTCCAAAGATCTATTGGTGACTTTGCCAGAGCTTCAGCTAGATCCTATTTCTAATACAGTTACGAGCATCAAGGGAGGCAAGGTCTTGTTTTTAATTAACGGAATCGAAGTCAGTGATAATCAGATTAAAAGCATCGCTCCTAGCAATATTATCCGAGTCGAATATTTTGACATTCCACCTGCTAGATATGCTCAACGCGCAGATACAGTAGTTAATATTATCACCAGAAATCCTGAAGTTGGATACTCTTATGGTGCAGATCTTACTTCCGCGCTCACAACTGGTTTCATCAATGCTTCCGCTTATGCAGGTTATACAAAAGGTAAAAATGATTTCGGTTTCGAATACTCTTTTAATCTTAGAGATTATGACAACCGAATTGTTGACAAAACCTATGAATATGATCTAGATAATATCCACTATCGATCAGATGAAAGACAGAGGGATCATTTTGGATACACTGATCAAGACATCGCATTACGCTACGCCAATGTAGTACCTGATAAATATACGTTTCAGAGTAAATTGAGTTTTCAGATTAGCTCTAGTTTTAATAAAGGTTTAGGGAATAGTATTTATACAGAAGATTTAATTACAGAAAATCACAGTACTGTTCATAACTCAAATTCTGATTACACCGCTCCTACTTTGGATTTATACTATTCAAAAAAAATTGGAAAAAAAGATGATTTAAGCCTAAATATAATTGGCTCCTTCTATAATACCAAATCTTACAGATTTGACCACGAATGGAATACCGATTCGGGTATTGACGTTTTCAATAATGACATGGACCTCAAAGCGAAACAGACTGGTATTGTAGGCGAAATTGCGCATGTCCATCAATTTGAGAAAGGATCTTTGAGTTCTGGATATCGGGTAACCAACACCTATATTTCCAACGACTTGGTCAATCTACTTGGAGCATCTAATTATTCAGTAAATTACTTGGAACAGTACCTTTACACCGAATATTCTGGAAAAAAGGACAAATTTTCTTACCGCCTAGGAATGGGAGTAACCAATATTCATAATAAAAGTAGCGAAACGGTTTCGGATGATTGGGCTCTCAATCCAAAACTCATTCTTTCCTATAGCATATCCAATAATCAATCGATACGGTTAACATCGTCTTTTTCCTCCAAAAGTCCGTGGGCAGAGGCATTGAGTAGCAATGTTTCACAATTGGTTCCCAATATTTACAAGACAGGAAATCCGTATTTGGAGCCAAGTCACGTATTTCGAAATAATATTAATTATTCTTTTAACAGCAAATATTTTGACCTTAACTTAGTTCCTTTCTATAACATTTTGTACAAAGATATTACGCAATTTTACGTTTTGAATGATGAACTTAATGGTATCGCACTTACCTATGACAATTCGGATTTTACAAAACAAGCTGGACTACAATTGGCGGGTTCGATTAAACCTTTGGGCAACAATTTGCTTGTCATCAAACCCTTCCTACAACCAACTTCGATTCTCATTAGGCTAAAAGACGGATCAGAAATCAAAAACAATTATATTAGAAACTATTTTACGATTTCAACGGAATACAAGAATTTTTCGGCACAATACCAATTTAATATTCCGGTATATACTTTGAATGGGGCTTTCCTTTCTACAAACGAAAATGCCAGTCATTTTTTCGCCAATTACAAACTGAAGAATTGGTCCTTCTCAACGGGGTTCTATTGGCTAGGGATGCCTTCGGAGTACAAAACCAAAAGTCTTCCAGAAAGCTTGGTCAATTATACCGTCCTTAACCAAATCCACAATAACAAAAATATGTTTGTTTTGGGAATCAGTTATGATATGTCATCCGGTAAAAAACTAGAAATCAACAAAAAACTGAATAACAATACTACTCCAGCATCAACTTTTTAATAAGAGAAATTTAAGTACTCAATTTAAATTTTATAATATTCAATCATCTTTTCCTTCTAAAAAACAAAACCTCCCCTGAAAAAATTTCAAGGGAGGTCAATCGTGGTCCCACTTGGGCTCGAACCAAGGACCACCTGATTATGAGTCAGGTGCTCTAACCAACTGAGCTATAGGACCTGAAACTTGTAGGTTTCGTTAATTGGTTTGCAAAAATAATCTTTTTTATAGAAATTCAAAAAAAATTAAGGCTTTTCTTGACATAATTCTACCAAGACGCCATTGGTAGACTTTGGATGTAAGAAGACAACTAATTTATTATCAGCTCCATCTTTGGGCTCTTCCGAGATAAAAACAAACCCCGCTTCCTTCAATCTTTCGACTTCTTTTCTGATATCTTCAACACCAAATGCAATATGATGTATCCCCTCTCCTTTCTTATCAATGAACTTTGCAATCGGACTTTCTGGATTAGTGGCTTCTAGCAATTCAATTTTACTCTCGCCAACCTGATAAAAAGAGGTCGTTACTCCTTCTCTTTCCACAGATTCCTTTTTATAACTCTCTTTTCCTAATAATTTTGTAAACAAATCATCAGACAAACCCAGAGATTTCACCGCAATTCCTAAATGTTCTATTTTCATAAAATCTGTATTAAATAAGATAATTTTACGTCCATTTATCAACTTCTTTATTTCTCAAACAAAAATACTAAATTTGCGCCATGAATGAAAGCAACAGACAAAGAAAAGTAGCCCAAATAATTCAAGAGGATTTTGCTGAACTTTTTCGCAAACAAGCTGCCGAAAGCAAGCAAGGATTCCTTGTGAGTGTTTCCGATGCTCGAGTAAGTCCTGATTTGGGTATTGCCAAAATCTACCTTAGTATATTTCCAGCAGAGTTAAGAAAGCCTATCATGAAAGAGATTAATGAAAACAAATCAGCTTATCGTAACTTTTTGGGACAAAAACTTGGAAGCCAGTTAAGAATAGTTCCGGAAATCCAGTTCTATCTTGACACATCTATGGACGATGTAGAAAGAATTGAAAGAGAATTAAAAGGAGAAGGAGACAATCCTGTACTTTAATATTCTGATATAACGTGGCTAATACAGCTTTCTACATAGCAAAACGATATCTCCTTGCCGAAAAAGGAAGTACCGCAGTGACCTTTATTACATGGCTCGCTGTTTTTGCAATGTCAATTGCTGTGGCCTCTATGTTTATTATCGTTTCCGTCTTTTCGGGATTAGAGGACCTCAACCTCGAGATGATTTCTAACCTTCACGCAGATTTAACAATTGAAAGCGGAAAAGGAAAAACCCTTACTGACACTGAGAAGGTAGCTAAAACTCTAAAGAAAAATTCTGAAGTTCTACATTTTTCGAAGCTAATCGAAGAAAAAGTTTATTTAGATTACCAAGGAAAAGGAGATGTTGCATATCTCAGAGGTGTTGACTCAGCTTATGTTTTGGTAAATCCAATCGATAAATCGGTATTCTTTGGAAAATATCCATGTTTTCAATATTCTAACGAGGTTCTTATCGAACATTCTCTGGATGCAAGACTATCCTTCCCTGTCGCAACTGATGAGGACTTTGCGACCGTCATTATTCCAAAAGCAGGAAAAGGCTTAATAAACAAAGAGGAAGATATTTTTAATAAAAAGGAAGTTTTTGCGAGCGGGGTTTTCCCTGGTAATGACCAACTCAACAATTATATCATTGCGCCATTAGAACTTACAGAAGAGCTTCTTAATTTGCCCAAGAATTCTGCCTATCAAATTGTAATTAAACTTAAGAATTCTGAAAATGCAGATTTGGAAAAAGAAAAACTTCAAAAAGAATTAGGTAGCGCTTACGTAATCAAAACCAAAAAAGAACAGAATGCAGCTTTTTGGAAAATGATTAACACAGAGAAATTATTTATCTATTTAATTTTTATTCTAGTCATCTTCATCACCACCTTTAATCTTGCAGGAGCCATTGTCATCTTACAATTGGATAAAAAAGAACAAGCTCGTTCTTTGGTTTCTTTAGGATTTCCTATTCAAGATCTAAGAAAAGTATATTTCTATACTGGCTGTCTTATTGTAACTGCAGGTATCATTATTGGTTTGATTTTCGGAACACTTATTTGCTATTTCCAAATGGTAACTGGCATCTTCAAAGCAAACGAGACTTTTCCTTTCCCTGTAAGAATCAATGTACTCAACTACTTTTTGGTAACATTTTTCACTGCCTTTTTTGGCATAATTATTTCTTGGTTTTTCTCCAGAGTCAAAAGAACGCTTCAACCCGTTTCTTAAGATTCCTCTGTTTGAAACCCAAACAAAAGTCACCTACTTACTAAACATTAATTTTGGTAATTTTACCCTCCCATAATTTCAGATAAAATGAAAAAAAATCTACAACTTTTTTTAGCCATTTTAGGATTCAGTTTTGCGCTGGCTCAGGCTCCAGCTGGCTATTATGATGCAGCTAATGGATTAACAGGTGCTTCTCTCAAAACCGCTCTGAGTAACATCATCACCAACGGTCACCAAAATATGGGTTACAGTGCTCTTTGGACTGCCTATGCCACCACCGATCGGGATTATTTTTATGAAAATGACGGTACTATTCTGGATATCTATTCGGAAAGAGCAACAGCATCTGATCCTTACAATTATACTTTGAGTACCAATCAATGTAGTGGAAGCACTCCTTCCGCAGAGGGAGGATGTTACAACCGAGAACATATTATTCCTCAAAGTTTGTTTGGAAGCGCAGATCCAATGGTTGCTGATGTACATTTTATTAGACCAACCGATTCCAAAGTTAACGGTTGGCGAGCTGATTATCCTTTCGGAGTTGTCGGAACAGCTAGCTTAACAACGATGAACGGTTCAAAACTGGGAACCTCAGCGTCTACTGGATATTCAGGAACCGTTTTCGAGCCAGTGGATGCCTTCAAAGGAGATGTAGCAAGAATGATTTTCTATTTTGTAACAAGATACGAGGGTCAACTTGCTGGATTTGCAACAGGAAATATATTAGGAGGAAGTGCATTTCCAGGCTTGCAAACATGGGAACTACAACAACTCTTAATCTGGAATGCTATTGATCCAGTCTCTCCTGCTGAAATAGCAAGAAATAATGCTAGTTACACGTTTCAAGGAAATAGAAATCCATTTATCGACAACGTTAATTATGCTACACAAATTTGGGGTACAGCCGACAGTACGGCTCCAAGTGCACCAACCAATTTAGTAGCTTCCAATCCTACTTCAAGCACGATTGATCTCGCATGGACGGCATCAACCGATAATGTTGGAGTAGTAGCGTATGATATTTATGTCAATGGTGTTTATCATTCAACTGTGACAAGCACAACAGCAACAGTAAGCGGACTTAGTTCTAGCACGACTTATTCATTTTATGTCATTGCAAAAGACTTAGCAGGAAATTCATCAGCAGCAAGCAATACCGTTTCTTTAGCGACTTTAGCTGGATCTTCATCTGGTAGTTGTGGAACAGAAAATTTCGAACTTTTACCAGCATACACCGGAGGTTACTCAACTTACACTTGGACTAGCAATGGAATCACATGGACTGCAACGGACTCTCGTTCTGATCAAACAATCAATACAAAAGCTATTTGCATAAGAAATGGCGCTCTTACCTCCTCCACCATTGCCAATGGAGTTGGAAGTCTGACGGTTACTACTCAATTAAAATTCACGGGAAGTGCAGGAACTTTCAATTTAAAAATCAATGGAAATACAGTTGGGACGATTCCTTATTCTTCAACTGTAGCGACCACAACGATTAACAATATTAATGTTTCAGGAAGTGTTGTCATCAGCATAACAGACAATTCTGGTTCTGGTAATCGAGTAGCATTCGATGATTTATCATGGACTTGCTACCCCAACTTATCTACTAGCGAAAATGCTTTAACAAACGAAACTCAAATATATCCCAACCCGGTAAAAAATGGGATCTTAAATGTTTCAGGAAAAGATTTAAGCAAAGTTTCTAAAGCCGAAATCTATACCACTTCAGGAAGATTAATTCAAAAAATCAATCAGCCTTTTAAAGGAGGAAATCAGATTCAGCTTAAGAATCAGACCAAAGGAATATACATATTAAAAATAGGTGACGAAACTCATACCTTTATTGTTGAATAATAAACTAAGACCGAGTAATTTCGGTCTTTTTTAGTAAAATGAATAACAAAATCAAACTAGGACTCATCGGAAGAAACATCAGCTACTCTTTCTCAAAGAAGTTTTTCGAAGAAAAATTTCGAAGACTAATGGTGGATAATTATTCTTATGAAATTTTTGACCTCCAGAATATTTCTGAGGTAGAAAGCCTTTTTAATGATCCAGAAATAAGAGGATTTAACGTAACAATTCCTTACAAAATAGATATTATCCCGTACCTAGATGAATTAAGTGATGAGGCCGAAAAAATTGGAGCTGTCAATTGTGTAAGCATCAAGGATGGAAAAAAGATTGGACATAACACTGATGCTTTTGGCTTCCAACAAAGTCTTTCTGTGTTGAGCGAAAAACCAAAATCAGCCTTAATTCTAGGAAATGGAGGTGCCGCAAAAGCAGTACAATATGTCCTTAATAAGCAAGATATAGCATATAAAATTATATCAAGAAACGGAGAAATAACATACAGCAATCTTACACCAGAAGTCATTGACGAACATCAATTGATTGTACAGTGTACTCCCGTTGGGACTTTTCCCAATATAGAGGACTGTCTTGAGTTCCCGTTCGAAAATTTATCAGAAAAACATTCAATCATTGATTTGATATATAATCCTGATTATACCCAGTTCATCCAAAAGAGCGCAGAAAAGGGTGCAAAAACCTTAAATGGGCTTTTTATGTTAGAACAACAAGCGGAAAAATCTTGGATAATTTGGAGTAGTTAATTAAAAAATAAGTATATTTATTGCGTTTTTCTACGATTAAAGTTAAATTTATTCGATGATTGAAAGATCAAGTATTATTATTAAAAAAACGAGGTTATGATAACTGAAAACGCCAACCCTGAAAACGAAAAGGAATTAAACAAAATTGAAGAAACTTCAATGGAAAATTCTGAAATTGAAAAAGATGCAGAAAATATTGACACTGCTTCAGAAATTGTAGAATCTCCAGAAGTATCAGAAACGGTTACAAGTGAAACATCAGAGGAAATAATCTCTGAGTCTACTTCAGTATCATCTTCTGAAGAAGTTTCAGAAACTTTAACGACTGACGAAATCCATACTGAAGAAGCCGAGGAAGATCATGGTCATGAAGACCATGAAGAATTGCAGATTTTGACACTTCCCGAAATTTTGGTCGCAATGGAGCAGATTATCAATTCTGAAAATGCAGGTGCGCAATACAAAAAATTCAATCGACTGAGAGATAACGCAACTTTACTATTTGAGGAAGACAGACTGGATAAAAAACAAGAATTTCTTAACAGTGGACAACCTGAAGAAGAATTCATCTATGTTCATGCTTCGCAAGGAAATTTCAATGGTCTTGTCAATATTTTCAAAGAAAAGCAAGATGCTTATCACCAGACTCAAGAAAAAGAACAGGAAGCTAATCTAGAAGCTAGACATGGGATTATTGACCGATTGAAGCATTTGTATACCAATACAGAACCAGGAACCAATCTCTTCAAAGAAATTAGAGAAATCAAAGAAGCTTGGTCAAATGCCGGTCAGGTAGCTAAAGCAAAATTCAAAATTCTTAATAACGACTACTTCCACCACTTGAATCAGTTCTATGCCATGTTGGATCTCAACAAGGAGTACTTGGAGCAAGAGTTCAGTCATAATTTGGAGAAAAGACAACATATTATTGACCGTGCAAAAGAATTGGTGAACGAAGTTTCTGTTCAGAAAGCACTTAACGAATTACAATTCTTGCACAAACTTTGGAAAGAAGAAGCAGAACCAGTTGCTGAAGAGTTCCGCGAGTCAACTTGGGAATTATTTAAGTCAATTTCTAATCAAATTCATGACCGCAAGTCAGAACTTAATGCACAACTAGACGAAGAGCACCAAAAAAATCTTGAAAAGAAAAACGAGATTATTGCATCTATCAAAAAACAAGCAACTCCTGATAAAGAACCTAACCACAGCTACTGGCAAAACGCCATCAAAAAAGTTGAAGAACTTCGTTCGGAATTCTTGAAGCTAGGAAGCGTTCCGAGAAAGATTTCTAACCAGAATTGGACAGAGTTTAAGCAGGCTTTAAGAGATTTCAATCACGCAAAAAATCAATATTACAAGGATCTTAAAAACGACCAACACAAAAATCTCGAAGAAAAAATAAAGTTGGTGGAGACAGCCAAAGCCAATATGGATTCCGATGATTGGGAAACGCTAATTCCTTTGTATAAAACACTTCAAAACAATTGGAAGAGTATCGGCCATGTTCCTAGAAGTCATGCCAATACTATCTGGAATGAGTTCCGTGAAGCTTGTAACACCTTCTTCAACAACTATCGTCTAAAAAATAGTATCGAGGAAGACAATTGGAAGAACAATTACGAAAAGAAAAAAGCGCTTTTGGAAGAGTTGTCTTCGATTGGCAATGACGAAGGAAGTATTGAAAAAATCGAGCACATCAAAACAACTTGGAACAGTATTGGAAAAGTTCCTCGTGATAAAATGTCTATTCATAACGAATTCAATAAGACGCTTCGTGAAAAATTGAAAAGAAACAACATCACTGAGTTCGAGTTAAAAGAAGAAGGTCTCTCTAATGACCAGTTGACAGATAAGGCAAGAAAAATCAAAAATCAAATTGCAGATCTCGAAGCTGAAATCGTTAAATTAGAAAACAACCTTGGATTCTTTAACAACCCTAGTCGAGAAAATCCTTTGCTTAGAGATACTTACAACAGTATCGATGAAAAGAAAGAGCATCTGGAAAACTTGAAACAAAATCTACACAACATTATTGCTTCAGAATAATCTTGAATCAATAAATCATAAAGAAAAGGTGTCATTATTTGGCACCTTTTTTTCTGCGTATAAGAGAGAAGTTTCCCTATTTTTGCAAAGAATTTCAATTAAATAATGAATCACGAAACCTATATTCTCCGCTGTATTGAGCTTGCTAAAAAAGCATTAGGAAATACCTATCCCAATCCTTTGGTAGGAAGCGTAATCGTACATAACGACAAAATCATTGGAGAAGGTTATCATCATAAAGCAGGAGAAAATCACGCAGAAATCAACGCGATTAATTCGGTAACTGACCAAAGTCTACTGGCAGAATCCACAATTTATGTTTCTTTGGAACCTTGCTCCCATTTTGGGAAAACGCCTCCATGTTCCTTGAAATTGAAAGAAATTGGATTCCGAAGAGTAGTCATTGGCACGTTGGATTCTCACGAAAAAGTCAATGGCAAAGGAATTGAAATTTTAAAAGATGCTGGTATCGAAGTTATTTCTGGAATCATGGAAAAAGAAAGCAGAGAACTCAACAAACGATTCTTCACCTTTCATCAGAAAAAAAGACCTTTTATTATTTTGAAATGGGCTCAATCGGAAGATGGATTTTTGGACAAGGATTTCAAACCTACTCAAATATCAAATCCATTGGCTTCTCAATTCGTACATCAGATGAGAGCCGACGAACAAGCAATTTTGGTTGGGACACAGACGGCATTGACAGACAATCCAAGTCTAACAGTCAGAAATGCAGCAGGTAATCATCCCATTAGAGTCCTGATTGACTTTGACCTTAAAGTTCCAATTTCTAATAAAATTTACAATTCCGAATCAAGAACGATAGTTTTTAACTCAATTAAAAATGAAGATAATCAACATGCAAAATTCATCAAAGTAGAAAAAGATAATTTCCTTCAGAATATGATGAGTCATCTTTATCATGAAGAAATTCAATCTATCATAATCGAAGGCGGTCGATATACTTTACAACAATTTATTGACAACAATCTGTGGGACGAAGCGATAGTTATCAAAAATCCAGATCTGCTCCTCCAAAATGGAACACCTGCACCAAAACTTGAAGCTATCCCAACTCATTTAGAAGAGATACGAGACAACTATATTTCTTTTTATCGAAACGAAAACCCAATCTAGAAAATTCAGTTTCGTTAGGCACTAACTATAAAGCCTGCTAATTCCGACCTCTTTCAACGAATTCTGTTGATATAAGCACTCATTTCACCTCTTTCATTTTTAGAATCCCATCAAGGGACTTCAACTTTATTTTATAAGTAACTACATTTCAATTAAAATAGGCAAAATTTAATTTGTTAGATTAATCTAACATTTATACATTTGCAACATGAAGAAACCTTGGCAAAGAGAGAAACACTCCAATTCCTTACCGGAAGTTTTTTCTTCCATTAATATTCCCAAAGACGCTGGTTTTTGGAAAAAGTTATTGGCGTTTACTGGTCCTGGGTTAATGATTGCAGTCGGTTATATGGACCCAGGGAATTGGGCAACCGATATAGAAGGAGGAGCCAAATTTGGTTACACCTTGCTTTCTGTCATCCTTATTTCTAATCTATTCGCAATGATATTACAGCATCTTTCCGTAAAACTAGGAGTTGTTGCAGAAAGAGATTTGGCTCAAGCTTGTAGAGACCATTTCTCTCCAAAAGTCAATTTTGTGTTATGGATTCTCTGCGAAATTGCAATTGCTGCGATGGATCTTGCAGAAGTCATTGGTTCGGCGATTGCCCTCAATTTACTATTTGGTATTCCACTAATGTGGGGAATTCTCATCACTGTAGCTGATGTATTCCTTATCTTGTTACTTCAGCAAAAAGGTTTCCGTTGGATTGAGAGAATTGTCGCAAGTTTAGTTTTCGTTATTTTAGCCTGCTTCGTTTACGAAATTTGGGCTTCCAATCCTGATTTTATTCCGATTTTCAAGGGACTACTACCAAAACCAGAAATTGTCACCAATCCATCAATGCTATATATTGCCATTGGAATTTTGGGAGCAACAGTAATGCCTCACAACCTATATCTACATAGTAGCATCGTGCAAACAAGAAACTACGACCGTACCGAGCAAGGCAAAAGAGAAGCCATCAAATTTGCTACTATCGACAGTACCGTTTCTTTGTTTTTAGCATTTTTTATCAATGCAGCAATTCTTATTGTAGCTTCGGCGACTTTTCACACAACGGGCAACCAAGATGTTGCGGACATCGACCACGCATATTATATGTTGGCTCCAATTTTAGGAACTTCACTTGCGAGTATCGTTTTTGCGGTTGCACTTTTAGCATCTGGCCAAAACTCCACTGTAACTGGAACTCTTGCTGGACAAGTTGTTATGGAAGGTTTTCTAAATATTCGCCTGAAACCATGGCTTCGAAGACTACTTACACGTCTGCTAGCAGTAATTCCTGCAATAATTGTAACTGCAATCTATGGTGAAAAAGGCACGACAGAACTTTTGGTTTTGAGTCAAGTAATTCTATCGATGCAGCTGAGTTTTGCAGTTGTCCCGCTCGTGATGTTTACTAATAGCAAACTCAAAATGGGACCTTTTGCCAACAAACCGTTGATGAAGATAACCGTTATCGCCATTTCTGCAATCATCATCGGGCTCAATCTCTATTTGCTTTCAATGAAATTTTTCTAAACATCAGTTCATAATTTCTGCCCTTTTGTCCTAAAATCAATTTTGGCAACTATTTTGCGAAAAGCAACCTATTAAAAAGATAAATTATGTCAGAAAATCACGATATTCACGAAGAAATGCAGAATCAGCAAACTCCAACTCAGGAAAATCAGCCTGAAGAAACTGCGACAAATGTGACGCAAGGTCCAACTACAGAAGAACTTTTGGCAGAAGAAAAGGACAGATATATGCGTCTTTATGCAGAGTTCGAAAACTACAAAAAAAGAACTTCTAAGGAAAAAATGGAATTTTTCCAATACGCTAACCAAGATATGATGATTTCTATGCTTGGTGTTTTGGATGATTTCGAAAGAGCCTTAAGAGAAATTGCTAAATCAGGTAACGAGGATGACTTTAGAGGAGTTGAATTGATTTATCAAAAATTCAAGAATAAACTTTCAGAAAAAGGCTTGAAAACAATGGAGGTTAAAACTGGAGACAATTTTGATGTTGATTTTCACGAAGCCATTACACAAATCCCCGCTCCTAGCGACGACTTGAAAGGAAAAATCGTAGACGTTATCGAGACAGGATACCTTTTGCATGACAAAGTGATTCGCTTCGCAAAAGTGGTAATCGGAAACTAAAATCAATTTTTTAATCAAAAAGAAAAGTACAAAGAATCAAATCTTTTAGGAAGAGTAGTGCCGTTATGGCAAAGCTTTTGATTCTATATCTCATTAATTACAAAGATGGCAAAACGAGACTATTACGAAATACTTGAAATTTCTAAAACAGCAACTGCGGAAGAAATCAAAAAAGCTTACCGAAAAAAAGCTTTACAATTCCACCCTGACAAAAATCCAGGCGACACAGAAGCTGAAGAAAAATTTAAAGAAGCTGCTGAAGCTTACGAAATATTAAGCGACCAGAACAAACGTGCTCGTTATGACCAATATGGTCATGCTGGTGTTGGCGGAGCAGGTGGCTTCGGCGGTGGCGGTTTCGGAGGCGGAATGAACATGGAAGATATTTTCTCTCAATTTGGAGATATTTTTGGAGGACATTTCGGTGGTGGTTTTGGCGGTGGAAACAGAACTCAACAAGTCAGAGGCTCCAATTTGAGGGTAAGAATCAAGCTTAACCTCGAAGAAATGGTTAACGGAACTCAAAAAACCATCAAGGTAAAACGTTTGAAAACCGCTCCAGGAACGACTTCTAAAACTTGTCCTACTTGTAATGGATCGGGGGTACAAATCAAAGTAATGAATACCGTTTTCGGACAAATGCAGACGCAAGCAACTTGTGGAACTTGTAACGGAATCGGAAAAGTTGCTGACCATATTCCAAGTGGCGCAGATTCTCACGGACTGATAAAGGAAGAGGAAGAAGTAACAATCAAAATTCCCGCTGGAGCAAGAGACGGAATCCAACTTAATGTAAGAGGAAAAGGAAATGACGCTCCATTTGGCGGAGTTGCAGGTGATTTGCTGGTTGTTGTAGAAGAAGAAGTTGATAAAAATATCAAACGAGAAGGCGACAATCTTCATCAGGAATTATATGTTTCTTTTGCAGAAGCTGCTTTGGGAACATCTAAAGAAATTCCTGTTGTTGGAGGAAAAGTCAAAATCAAAGTGGATCCAGGAACTCAATCTGGAAAAATATTGAGATTGGCTGGAAAAGGACTTCCAAGTATCGACAGTTATGGTAAAGGTGATATGTTTGTACATATTAACGTTTGGACTCCTCAAAAATTAACACCAGAACAGAAAGAATTCTTTGAAAAACAAATGAGCAACGGAGATATGCTTGCTGAACCTTCAGGAAAAGAGAAAACTTTCTTTGATAAAGTGAAAGATTTATTTAGTTAAAAATCATAAAAAAAGAGTTTCTTATAGGAACTCTTTTTTTGTAACAATACAGGTGATTTTAATACTTTTATAGTATGAAAAAATGGATTTTGCAATATCATTTTTGGGTTTTGGGAATTTTAGGAAGTTTCTTGGCTTCTTGTAATACCAAATACCGAGTTTGGGTTGGAGATGATAACGAACAAAAAATCTTCAATCTAAAGTACGGTGAAAATAAAAAGCAAAAAATGGACATTTTCTTACCATCTCAATATGAAGAAAATCTTTTTGTAATCCTTGTTCATGGCGGTGGTTGGAAATATGGAAAGAAAGAAAATATGATTAAAATTCAGAAGTTTCTTTTTGAAAACAAAATTCCCTCTGCCAACATCAACTATCGTCTTATAAAAAAGAATATCAATTACAAAGACCAATTGCAAGACATTGCTTCGTCCATAGAAAAGCTCAACCAACTCACACAAAAGTCTAAATGGAAACCCGATCACTATACTATTTTAGGAGAAAGTGCAGGAGCGCATTTGGCTTTGCTCTATGGTTATCGCAATCCAGACCAAATCCTGAAAATCATCTCCATGAGCGGACCAACGGATTTTTTTTCTGATACATTTCTGAACTCGACTTATTCCAAATACAGTTCACCAACCATCTCAAAAGCAGTGGGAGTCAAATTTGATAGAAAAAATCTTTCAAATGCTTTTCGGGAAGCAAGCCCAATCGAACAAGTAACGAATGTACCGACTTTAATTTTTCAAGGTGATTCTGATTTTTTGGTCAACAAAAGCCAAGGACTAAAATTAGATTCGGTTCTAAGCGAGAAAAATATTCCGCATCGTCTGATTCTGATGAAAAACAGTGGGCATGTACCAAGATTTTGGAGCAAAAAAAAGAGAGACGAACTGATTTTTCCAGCCATTTTGGATTGGATTCAGCATTAGATTTTAGCCGATAGAATTTGGAATTATCGTGTAAAAACTTCAGACAATGAGAGGATAAATAGTATATTTGTTGCGCATTAAAATTAAGGATGGAAATTATTCAGTTTATATTAGACTTTTTAGGAGACCCACTAACTGTATTGACGGGGATTATCAGAGATTACGGAATCTACATTTACCTATTTTTGTTTCTAGTAATTTTTGTAGAGACTGGTGTTGTCGTAATGCCATTATTACCAGGTGATTCATTGCTTTTCGCAGTTGGATTAATCGCCGCTACAACTGGACAAATTGATGTTTTCATTGTTATCCCTCTACTAATAGGAGCCGCTTTATTGGGAGATAATCTCAACTATTTTATCGGTAAAAGATTTGGTGATTTTATACAGTCGAAAGAAAAAATTCTATTCTTAAAGAAAGAACACATCCAAGAAACCGAACGATATTTTGAAGAAAATGGTGGTAAAACCGTCATCATTGCGAGATTTATCCCCATCGTTAGAACCATCGCGCCTTTTGTTGCGGGAGCGGGAGAAATGAAATATCGTACCTATTTAACTTATTGTATTACAGGAGCTATTCTTTGGGTAACTTCTATTACTTTATTAGGATATTTCCTTGGAAATATCACTTGGGTAAAGGAAAATTTTGAAAAAGTAGTTTTAGGAATTGTATTCATTTCAGTGATTCCTATTATTTGGAAAGCAATTAACAGGAAAAAATAGAGACTTTGGAGAGCCTGTGGAATTTTTTGATGGATTTTGTTTCCAAGCCTGACCAAGTGCTTCTTGCCATTATTGAGAAGTACGATAATTGGGTTTATCTATTCCTATTTGCGATTGTTTTTGCAGAAACAGGCCTTATCATTGCGTCTTTTCTAATGCCATTTCTTCCCGGTGATGCCCTTATTTTCACAATTGGATTATTGGCTCAACAGGGTTCGCTTAATATTTTCATTGTAATTCCATTATTGATACTCGCAGCAATATTGGGAGACAACCTCAATTATTATGTAGGAATGCGTTTTGGCAATTTCATCATGAACTCGGAAAAGTCCTTCATCAAAAAGGAACAATTAGACAAAGCAAAGGCTTTCTTTGATAAAAATGGACGAAATTCTATCATCATTGCACGCTTTATTCCTGTAGTGAGAACAATTGTACCTTTCCTATGTGGTTCTACCCAAGTCAAATATTCGACATTCCTATTATATAGTGTTATCGGTGCCTTCCTTTGGGTGGGAGTTATTAGCTTACTTGGATACAACTTAGGAAAAATTAATTGGGTGAAAGAAAATCTGGATTATATGATTTGGATTATCATCTTCTTGGCCAATCTACCTCTCCTCCGCCAGCTACTTTTTTCAAAGAAAAAGGAAGCCTAGTTACCTAAACTTCCTCATTTATGTGTATACTTCTTTAAGTAATTACATAGTTAAATTCAGTTAAATTCTTTATCGCAACACCCATTTCTTTTTGAGTAAGTCATCTTTGATTCCATGGGTTATTCCCAGAAATAAAGCGGTTTTTGGTGTAGAAACGCTATATGGATTAATCAACGATTTCGGCTGAGAATAGGGCGCAACAGAAAATTTACTGGTAAATGAATATGTATTCAATCTCTGAATTTCTATTTGATATTTAGAATCACTTGAATTTCTAAAATCAAATGTTTTACTAAAATTTTT
>NZ_JBYVEB010000003.1:0-89615 GCF_058117085.1 Chryseobacterium sp. CG10_8
TCAAAAAAACTTTTGTGGTTAAAACAATAAAAAATGAAAAATTTTATAACAGTCAACGATATCGGCAACCTTGAATCTGCAATTTCAAAAGCATTGGAAATCAAAAAAAATCCATTTGCAGAGCAAGATTTAGGCAAAAATAAAACCTTAGGTTTGGTGTTCTTGAATCCAAGTTTGAGAACCCGAATCAGTTCTCAGAAAGCCGCTCAAAATTTGGGAATGAACTGTATCGTCATCAATGCAGGACAAGATTCTTGGACTTGGGAATTTGGCGAAAATGCTGTAATGGATGGTACTACTGTTGAACATATCAAGGACGCCGCGAGAGTTTTGAGCGAATACTGTGATATCATCGGAATCCGTTGTTTTGCGGATTTCAAAAACAAAGAAGATGATGTCAACGAAAAAGTTATCACTCAGTTTACAAAATATGCAACCGTTCCTGTAGTTTCTTTGGAGTCGGCGACGAGACATCCGTTACAAAGTTTTGCGGATATGTTGACCATCAAAGAAAATTGGCACTTCGACAAGCTCAGCGAACATCGCAAACCTAAAATTGTTTTAACTTGGGCGCCACACATCAAGCCAATTGCACATGCTGTTGGAAATTCTTTTGCAGAATGGGTGCAAGAATTAGATGCTGATTTTGTGATTGCGAATCCAAAAGGATACGATTTGGACAAAAATTTCACAAAAGATGTCCCTGTTTATCATAATCAGGATGAAGCATTAAAAGATGCTGATTTTGTTTACGTTAAGAATTGGTCTTCCTTTGAAGATTATGGTCAAACTCCTGAAGTTGAAGGTGATTGGTTGTTGAGCGAAGAAAAAATGAAGCTGACGAATAATGGAAAAGTAATGCATTGTCTTCCTGTTCGTAGAAATGTGGAAGTTGCGGACGAAATCCTCGACCATCATTCCCTGATTTATGAGGAAGCCAACAACAGAACGTATTCGATGCAATATGTTTTGAGTGAAATTTTAAAGAATTATCCGTAATCTGTCATTGCGAGCGTAACGAAGTGAAGCGCGGCAATCTATACTTAGAAGGGGATTGCTTCGTCATTCTTCCTCGCAATGACAAAAATGAATAAATATGCAACAACTCCACATCATCAAAATCGGCGGTAACGTCATCGATTTCCCAGAAAAACTGAATGCTTTCTTGAACGATTTTTCAGCCATTGAAGGTTACAAAATCTTGATTCACGGTGGTGGAAAATTGGCAACGGACTTGGCGAAAAAATTAGATATTTCACAAGAAATGGTCAACGGAAGACGAGTAACCGATGCCGAAACTTTGGATGTGGTAACAATGGTTTACGCGGGATTAATTAACAAAAAAATCGTAGCACAACTTCAAAAAAATGGAGGGAATTATGTTGGCGTTTCAGGTGTGGATTTTAATTTAATTAAAACTAAAAAAAGAGAAGTTAAAGATGTGGATTTTGGATTTGTAGGTGATATTTTTGATGAAAGCATCAATAAAAATCAAATTGAATCTTTAATTAAATCTCAAATCACGCCCGTTTTTTGTGCAATTACGCACGATGGGAATGGTAAACTTCTTAATACCAATGCAGATACTTTGGCTTCTTCGATTGCCGTTGCGATGAGCAAAATTTTCAAGACAAGTCTGTATTTTTGCTTCGAAGAAAAAGGGGTCTTGCAAAGTTGGGAAGATAAAGATTCGGTGATTTCTGAGATTAATTTCGAGAAATTCGAAGATTTAAAAAAACAAGGAATCATCAGCAAAGGCATGATTCCAAAATTAGAAAATGCTTTATCCGCCATCGAAAACGGAGTGGAAAATGTGTTTATTTTACAGGAAACCTATATTTTACAAACGATTAACGAAAACAAAACGAATGGAACAAGAGTTTCAAAATAAAATTGAAGAACTTTACGAGGAAGCTTTATCACTCCTCAAAACATTGATTTCAACACAATCTTTTAGCAAAGAAGAGGACAAAGCGGCGGATATTGTTCAAAAATTTTTGAGAGAAAAAGGCATCAAAGCTGAACGCAAACTCAATAATATTTGGGCGCAAAATTTACATTATGACGAATCCAAACCTGTGATTTTATTGAATTCTCACCTGGATACGGTTTTGCCGAACAAGTCTTATACTTTGGACCCATTTTCTCCGATTGAAAAAGAGGGGAGATTATTCGGTTTGGGAAGTAATGATGCGGGAGGAGCTTTGGTTTCTTTATTGGCGACGTTTCTTTATTTTTATGACAAAAAAGATTTGGCTTATAATTTCTTTTTCACGGCAACAGCTGAAGAAGAAATTTCAGGTGAAAACGGCATCGAATGCATTGTTCCAAGGTTGGGTGAAATTGGTTTTGCGATTGTTGGTGAACCAACCGAAATGCATTTAGCCATTGCTGAAAAAGGCCTTTTGGTTTTGGATTGTGTTGCAAAAGGAACGCCTTCTCACGCAGCGCATCCTAACGATGACAATGCAATTTACAACGCTTTAAAAGACATCAATTGGTTCCGAACGTATGAATTTCCAAAAAAATCCAAATTTTTGGGAGGAGTAAAAATGACGGTTTCAGTTATCAATGCGGGCTCGCAACATAATGCAGTTCCTGACCGATGCCATTTTACGGTAGATGTTCGAGTGAATGACCAATACAATAATTTGGAAGTTTTGAAAATTATTGAAAATCACGTTAAGTCCGAAGTAACGCCTCGTTCTGTAAAACTAAATCCTTCCAAAATTGAAGAAACACATCCATTTGTTTTAGCGGGAATTGAGTTAGGTAGAAAAACATACGGTTCTCCAACAACTTCTGACCAAGCGGTAATTCCGTTTCCTTCGTTGAAAATGGGACCTGGACTTTCGACACGTTCGCATAGCGCAGACGAATTTATTTACCTTCATGAAATCAAAGAAGGAATTGAAATCTACATCAAAACTTTAGAGAAAATCGTTTAAAAAAAACAGAATTGAAGTTGTTGCGACTTCTAAATGGTCTTAATTAGAATAAACTTTGTTTATTCAGATTTAACATTAAGACAATAAGTGAATTATAAAGTCATTTTTTAAGAAATCAATAAATTGATTTTAATAAAGAATATTAAGCTAAATCTCTTAATGTTTTACACCTAAGAATAATCTGATAACAAAAGCTTTTGCGACTTTTGTGGTTTAAAAAAATATAAAAATGAAACTTTGGCAAAAAGATAATACCCAATCGGGAAGTGTCGCAGAAAAAATCGAGAAATTTACGGTAGGAAACGACCGTGATTTTGATTTAGTTTTGGCGGAATCTGATGTAGATGGAAATCTCGCTCATGCGGAAATGCTTTCTAAAATTGGACTTTTAACCGAAGACGAATTTTTGAAACTAAAGTTTGAATTAAATTTAATTAAAAATGAAATTGAGGAAGGGCGCTTTGTGATTGAAGAAGGTATCGAAGACGTCCATTCTCAAATCGAATTTCTTCTCACTAAAAAGTTGGGTGAAATCGGAAAAAAAATTCACAGTGGAAGGTCTCGCAACGACCAAGTTTTGGTGGACTTGAAACTTTTTCTAAAGAAAGAGATTATCAAAATTTCTGATTTAACAGAAGACCTTTTTCATGAACTTCAAACCCAATCCGAAAAACATAAAAATCAATTACTACCTGGTTACACGCATTTGCAAATTGCGATGCCTTCATCGTTTGGACTTTGGTTCGGCGCTTATGCAGAATCCTTGAATGATGATATGGAAGTGCTTTTGGCAGCTTACAATGTGGTAAATAAAAACCCTTTAGGTTCTGGAGCTGGCTATGGTTCTTCATTTCCTTTGGACAGAACTTTTACCACGGAAAAGTTAGGTTTTGAAAGCATGAATTACAATGTCGTTTATGCTCAAATGACAAGAGGAAAATTCGAGAAAATTTTGGCAATGGCGATGGCGAATTTGGCGGCGACATTGAGCAAATTGTCTTACGATATTTGCCTTTACATGAACCAAAATTTTGGATTTATCAGCTTTCCTGATGAGTTAACGACAGGAAGTAGCATTATGCCACACAAAAAGAATCCTGATGTTTTCGAATTGATTCGAGGGAAGTGCAATATTATCCAAGCTTTACCCAATGAGTTGATGTTGTTGATTAATAATCTTCCTTCGGGTTATCATAGAGAATGGCAATTGACGAAGGAATGCCTTTTCCCAAAAATTGAAAGCCTAAAACATTGTCTGGAAATGATGACCTTCATGTTGCAAAATATTATCGTTAAAGACCAAATTTTAGAAGATGAAAAATATCATTATCTTTTTTCCGTGGAAGAAGTTAATCGTTTGGTTCTGAATGGGATGTCATTTCGTGAAGCTTACAAAAAAGTCGGAATAGACATCGAAGAAGGACGTTTTGAAACCTCAACTGTAGTGTCGCATTCGCACGAAGGAAGCATTGGAAATCTTTGTAATCAAGAGATTAAAGAGAAATTTAATTCTATTAAAGAGAAAATTAAATAATAAAAAACGCTTTCAGTTATTCTGAAAGCGTTTTTGTTAAACTATATTTTCTATTCCGATAGTGGAATTTTATAGGCCGTTTCTTTTTTAACTTCTGCCATGACAATCGAACTGTGATACTGACCAATATTCGGAATATTAGAAAGTGTGTCGATGATAAAATTGTTATACGAATTGATATCCGAAGAAATAATTTTCAACATATAATCATAAGTTCCCGAAACGGACATTAATTCCACAATTTCAGGGATGTTCATAATTTCCTTTTCGAATCTCACCAATGCATCTTTGGATTGCTCTTTCAAGGTAATATTACAATAAGCCGCAATTCCCAAACCGACTTTGGAACGTTCTACCAAAGCCACATATTTTTTGATAATTCCGGCTTGTTCCATTTGTTTAATCCTCTCATACGTAGGTGTAAAAGTCAGATTAATCCTTTTTGCTATTTCCTTGACCGACAATGTTGAGTCTTGTTGAAGGATTTCAAGAATTTGGATGTTTTTTTTGTCGAGGGCTGCCTTCATAGTTTTTTTTGCTAATATAGAAATCTATTGCCCTTGTTGCAACATTCCTCCATCATTCTTTTTCTCTTGATTCAAAAGATTAGGGTCTTCTTTCGCTAACTTGTTTTTGGTAGGGATTTTATAATTGACGGAAAGTCCAAAATTTTGTCCATCAAAACGATTTCCCAAGAAAATATTAGAGTTATTGTATAAAGAAGTCACTGCATTTCTGTTCATTCTGAAGATGTCGTTAGCAAAAACAGAAACCGTCAATCGATCTCCCATAAATTTTTTGGTTGCAGTAAGGTCAACGCTATTAAACCAAGGTTTCTCCATATGATAGTAGTAATAATTACCTTTGGTCATTGTGTTGTAATTGGCAACCAACTTGATATCTTTTGGTAAGATAATTTGCGCCATAATATTGAAAATCCAAAATCCATCACTTTTCAAATCTGGTAGTTCATGCAATTGATAGCCAGTGTATAGGTATAAGAAATTGATTTTGTCTGGATTGAAATTGAAACTCATGGTCTCCTTCAGACCTTTGGTGAAAAGCATCAATGGTAGCGGAAGACCCACATTGAAATTATGGATTTTCATTTGTGAGATATTGATAAATCCATTCCTTACGCCATAAGCTTCTCTTCCGTCAATAACTGGTTGTTCTGGAAAGAAATAAACTTTATCCGCAACTTGTACTGATTGATTTTCTGCAAAACTCACATTATAGCCAATAAATGCGTAATCGAAAGCGCTAATTTTGACTTCGAAATTATCATAAATGGTGGGTTGTAGGAAGGGGTTACCTCCAAATCCGATGTTAGGGTTTTGATAATTGGTGTTATTAGGATTGAGTGACGAAATACTTGGCAACTGAATTTTTTTATTGTAATTAAGTGCGAAATACACTTGCTTCATAAAGTTATACTGAATGCTTGCATTTGGAAAAATCTTGAATTTGTTAAATGCTGTTAGATCTTTGGTAAGCAACCCTGTATCATTATCCAAAACCTTTCCGTCGATATCGTAGTTTTCTGCTCGAAATCCTAAGATGAAATCCAATTTTTTCAGTTTTGCTTGTGCTTCTGCATAAAAACTGGCAGTTTCTCTTTGATATTTGAGATTGGTAATGGATTCGGATTCTGTATTGAAATTGACATTCTCGTAGAGACCTCCTAGCGAAATTTTTCCCTCATCAAGAATCTTTACCGGCTGCGAATAATCAGTTTTGAACTGAATTGTATTTTGTTCCGATCCTGTTTCGAAATCGGAGCTAATGGTCGAGCTTGGGAAATAAGCATTTCCAGATTGGTCGTAGTCGGAAGTATATCGATTAAAAGACCCTTGGAAATTCAGTTTTTTATTAGGGTCGTCAAATTTTTTCTGATAAGTGATACTGGCGTCATTTCTGGAATTGAGCGTTTTTCCAAAATCTTTTGTGGTGTAGTCTTGGAGGTCGTAAGTGTAGTTAGGATCGATACCGTTTCTGAAGGCTCGGAAACCAAAACTTTCTGTTTGTGCATCATTATTATTGTAATTCCAATCATAATTGGCTAATAAACGGTCTTGGCCAAGGTCAAAAGTCAGCGCCGTTTTTACAAAATATCCTCTTTGTACTCTATCAGAATAGGTGCCGGTAATATCGTCGATTTCACTTCTTTGGAAGTTTTCACGATAGTTTTGTCCAACATTTAATTGCCATCCGAAAAGTTTGTTTTTGGCATTCAGTAAAATTGAATTGTTGAATCTGTTTCTGAATTTGTCGTAATTGGTGAACGCATATCTCCCCGTGTAAGTCGCAGAAAGATATTTTTTAGCATTTCTATTGGTAATAATATTGATAATAGCACCACCTGAAGTTGCTGGAAATTCTGCACCTGGTTGAGTGATGATTTCTACTTTCTCAACAGAGTTAGCTGGCATTCCTTCTAAAAATGCTTGTAACTGATTTCCGCTAATCCCTAAAGGTCGTCCGTCCATATAGACATCCAACATTTTACCTTGATACATCATCCCTGCAACATCGGAAACAATAAGTCCTGGAAGTTTTTTTACTCCTTCCATCAATGTTCCGTTATTGAGATGAGGTTGTTCGGAAAAGTCGAAAATTGTTCTGTCGGCTTTTTGTTCAACAGCTTTTTTAACTTTGGTTATCGTAACCTCTTCAATTTTTTTCTCTTTGGACTCGGTTTTAGTATTGTTTTCTTGAGAAAAGTAAAATATTGGATTAAGCGCTAATGCTAATAAAATTAGTCTGTTTTTGTTCATATCATTTTGTCTGGTTAATTAGACTTGATTTTTGGTGTTTTGTTACAAGCGTTTTGGTAAATATTGTCGAACTGAGATTGTCGACTATTATTGGTTTTTTTTATCGTCGATGTTGCTTATATGATAAAAATTATTTCTAATTATCAGGGTCTTATAGCTATTTTTATTACATTTGAGTATTAACAAAAAAAACTATTAAATATGAAAAGAGTTGTTTTATTCTTTGTGTTCTTGTTTTCTTTAAGTGTTGTAGCCCAAGACAAAGGCTGGACTAAATTAGCGGAAAAAAATGTTGGCTTCAAAAGCGATAAAGACAAAGTGACTTTGGTCGGCAATGAAAGGGATATCGACAAAGTGAAAATCAAATGTGTCCAAGGAACTTTGAAATTATACAGCGTTACCATTGTGATGGATAATGGTAAATCTAAAAAATATGACGCAAAAGCGATTGGTGTCCTAACTAACGGAATGTCTTCTGCCTCTTATGGGGTCCCTGACAAAAACGATAAGGTTAAATATATAGAATTTGAATACGATTCCAAGGGAATGGTTGCCGTAACCAAAAGAGCAAAAATTGAGATTCTTGGTAGGAGGGACTAAAATATATAAAGGGTAAGAAATCATTCTTACCCTTTTTTTGTGTATTTATCAGAATGATTGGCTAATAAATTTTAAAATAGATTTAGGATTGGTGAGTTAATTATTTTGTTAGATAATCAGAAACTTCAACCCATTCATATTCTGGAGAAGAGTTGATTAGGTGTCTCAAAACTGCTGCATGCGAGTTTCCCATAATGACCAAGATTCTGTCTTGTTTGTTTGTTGTAATACGTTGTAGGTTTCTAAAAATTCGCAGATTTCTGTCATACCAATATATAGCGAGCATGTCTGCTCCATCAAATTCGCGAAGTTTAAAATCTCCTGTTAAATAAGCTCCATAATCGTATTGATGATATTCTTCAGAATTCATGTACAATAAAATCTCCTTTAAAGTGGAATTTTTGGCTTCGGAAGATTTGTAAAAATTCAGATATTTCTTGGTGATTTCGTCATCACTTAGAAAATCATAATCTTGAGTTAAAGTTTTAAAATATAATGAGTCAGTCCTCCCAAATCTTTCACCCAAATCATTGATAATCGACGACGCATCAACACTATAAATTTCAGGTAAATTGAGTTCCGACGCAATCCGCATTCCGAGTTGAAAACGTTCGTCTCTTTGGTTCTTATATTTTCCCTTCTTGTATTCATCGAATTTTTTGTTGGCGTTCCAGCTTGGGAATGCTTCAATGGCAATTTTGGTAGGATTAAATTTTTTAATACTTGCCACAATTTCATCCATTTCTTTTGCTTTTTGTGGCGAAAGCACATCAATTTTATCGCTTTCCGCCGTTTTTATTGCATCCAAATTGGGATAATCCATATGGAATGTTCCAAAAACCATTATTTTGGCTCTTTGAGAGTCGAAAAAGTCAGAGGGTCTTTTCTTCTGAGCAATCGAGATGCAAAACGTAGTCACCAATAGTAAGACTGAAAAAATTTTAGTATTCATTGTAATAATATTTTTCGCAAAACTGCTCAATTGTCTGAACTTCAAGAAGTAAATTCTATAAACCGTGCTATTATTCCGATGAATTGGTTCGTAGATAAAAATGAGGTGTTTGCAGAATTGGTGATGAAGATTAGTTCAAAAGCCTTTATTTTTGTGGTTATGAAGAAAAAGCATCTCATCCTTTTACATGTCCTTTTTTGGGGTATCATGATTTTTAATAAATTTTTGGCAGCATCTTTTTCTGGTTCAAAAGTCTCTATAAATCTATCTATTACCTTTCTTATAGTCAATTTTATTGCGTTTTACTTTAATTACTTTGTTGTGCTTCCTTTTGTGATGAGAGAAAGGAGAACTTGGAAATTCATCTTTGCTTTCTTTGTTTCCTTTTTCTTTTTTATTGCTTTAAGATTTGTAGTGGAGGAAGTAACTTTGCCCCATATTGTTGGACATGGGAATTATGAGGTAGGAACAACATTTTTTTATTACGTTTTCGATAATTTTTATTGGGGAAGTAATGCAGTTTTTATTAGTTCGCTCATTTGGTTTTTAGATTATGCTTTTAAAAAGGAGCAAGAGAATAAGGTATTATTAAAACAAAAAAAGGACGCCGAACTCAGCCTTTTAAAATCGCAAATCAATCCGCATTTTATTTTTAATACTCTGAATAACATTTATTCTTTGGTTAATCAAAAATCGGATAAATCTTTGATGGCGATTGAAAAATTGGGCGATTTGTTGAGGTATTCAGGAAAGGAGCTGGATAAAGATTTTACAAGTATTGCTTCTGAAGTGCAATACATTCAAAACTTTATCGATTTGGAAAGTCTTCGCTTGCAAAATCCTGAAAATATTCATTTTAAAACAGAGATTTCGAATCCGAACCTTAAAATCGCACCAATGCTTTTAATTCCGTTTGTGGAAAATGCCTTTAAGCATGGAGATTTGAAAAATGATATTTTAAATATTGAAATTAAAACTGAAGGAAATGAGTTGATTTTCATTCAGAAAAATAGAATTTTGAACAGTCAAAAAGACAATACTTCGGGAATCGGAATTGAAAACGTCAAGAAGCGATTGGAATTACTTTACCCTGAAAAACATTCGTTGAAAATCACCAATGATTCTCATTTTTATGAAGTAAATTTAAGAATGGAATTATCTCTGTTGAATTTGTCATCCTGAACATAGCGCAGGGAAGTGAAGGATCTTTCGAGATGCTTCCTTCGTCAGCATGACATTCGCAATTTTAGTTATATTAGGTTAAAGAAAAATATAATATTTTGAAAAAACTCAGTTGTTTAATTGTTGAAGACGAACCACTTGCAATTCAGCTTTTGGAGGATTACATTTCTAAAACCTATTTTTTAGAATGTGGATTTTCCACGACCAATCCTTTGGAAGGACTGCAAAAAATTGAAGAAACTTCTTTCGATCTTATCTTTTTGGACATCCAAATGCCTGAACTCAGCGGAATGGATTTTCTTAAAATTCTGAACAACCGAACCAAAGTAATTCTGACAACCGCTTATTCCGATTTCGCATTGGAAAGTTATAATTATGGTGTGGTTGATTATCTTTTGAAACCGATTTCCTACGAAAGATTTTATAAAAGCATTTTGAAAGTCAAGGGTTTTTATGATTTAAAATTAAATGAAATTCAACCCGAACCAGCTCTTCCTGAAAAAGAATTTTTCTTCATAAAATCTGAAGGCAAACAAGTTAAACTACAGTTTCAAGACATCATCTACATCGAAGGTTTGCGAGATTATGTCAATATCAAAACCTTGAAAGAGGAATGGATTGTTCTCGAGAATTTGAAAGATTTAGAAATGATATTACCTCAAAATTTTATGCGTGTTCATCGCTCTTTTATTGTTAATCTTAATAAAATCGAAAGTGTCGAAGGCAACCGAGTTTTCATCAATAATCAGCCAATCCCGATTGGAGAAACGTACAAAAGTAGTTTTCAAAATTGGTTAGAAAAGCAGTAGAATCTACTACCGTAAAGTACTCAAAACAACGAAAGTAACAAAAGACAAAAATTAGATCTAAATCACGAAAAAGGAAACAAAATTTTGAAAATCATTGATTATTCTTTTGTCTCTTTTGTGGTAATAAAAATACATTTTATTTCATAGATAAATCAAATTAATACTATTAATGAAAGGTCAAAGTGAAGTGCTTTGACTTTTTTATTTACTAATTATCAATAGGTTATAATTTTTTATCTAAAAATTTTAGAGTAAAATATAAATCTTTGCGTCTTTGTAGAAAAGGCCTTAACAATTAACAAACAAAATTTTAAAAATGAAAGATAGAACATCATTTATAGTACCAAAAATACTTGGAATAACAGTTTTAGTAGGTGTCGCTACTTTTATCTTAGCGATGGTTTTCAAACTTCTTGTAGCTGGATTGGTTCTTGCGGGAGTCGGAACCCTGATTGCGAAAGCAGTAGGAAAAAGAAGAAGATACTTCGACCGACAAGAATACTATCAACCTGCCATTTCCAACGATCAATTTAATCAAGATAATTCAGCTTTAAGTCCAGTGAGACAAAGTGTTTCCAATGACTCGGCAATTATCCCAATTTATTAATCTTTAAAAATCAAAAAATTATGTTTAATACACGCACAACAGAACAAAACAGAGAACAATTCAGAAAATGTAGTAACGATTTCAGAAACAAATTCGAGAAGAAATTTCAACAAGGATTTGGACGAGGAAATCATCCTTTCAAAGAGATGTTCTTACAGAAAATGAGCCATCACAAACCTGTAAACATCATCGAAAACGAGGGTAACTTCACATTACTTTTGTTTGCACCAGGTTTAGAAAAGCAATTTTTCAAAGCAACCGTAAAAGACAACGTTCTCAAGATTTCTTATCAAGCTCCTGAAGTTAAAGATGAAGGAAAATATGTTCATCAAGAGTTTTTTGCAAGTTCATTTGAAAGAGCTTTCCAATTGACTAACAAAGTTTTATCTGAAAATATTTCGGCAAACTACGAAAACGGAGTTTTGAAAGTGACACTTCCAAAAAATCCTGAAACCAATCAACCAGCTCAGGATATTTCGGTCAACTAAAACTTTAAGTTTAACATAACAAGAAAACCTCATCGTTTGATGAGGTTTTCTATTTTAAATAAGAATCTAAATTTTTAACCAAATTGAAATTACTGATACTTAGCGCAATTTGTAATTCCCAATTCGTTATTAATTCTTATGTAGTTTCCATTCTTTTAATCAAATTGAGAGCAGAACCAGCGTTAAACCAATCAATTTGAGCTTGGTTATAAGTGTGGTTTGCAATAATAGTATCTTTAGTTCCATCGTTGTGAACAAAGTCAATTGTCAATGGTTTTCCTGGAGCAAATTGGTCAAGGTCTAAGAAGTTAACCACATCATCCTCACGGATTTTGTCATAATCTGCCTTGTCAGCAAAAGTTAATGCTAACATACCTTGTTTCTTCAAGTTAGTTTCGTGGATACGTGCAAAAGACTTCACTAAAACAGCTCTTACGCCCAAGAATCTTGGTTCCATTGCAGCGTGCTCTCTTGAAGAACCTTCACCGTAATTTTCGTCACCAACAACTATTGAAGGAACTTGCGCAGCTTTGTAAGCTCTTTGTACAGCAGGAACTTCACCGTATTCACCAGTTAATTGGTTTTTAACGTTGTTCGTTTCCATGTTGTAAGCGTTAACAGCACCAATCAACATGTTGTTAGAAATATTGTCAAGGTGACCTCTATATTTCAACCAAGGACCTGCCATAGAAATATGATCCGTTGTACATTTTCCGAAAGCTTTAATTAAAACAAAAGCACCAGTAATGTTCAATCCGTCCCAAGCTGGGAATTCTGCTAACAATTGAAGTCTATCAGAAGCATGGCTTACATTAACCTCAACAGCAGAACCGTCTTCAGCAGGAGCTTGATAACCATTATCATCAACTGCGAAACCTCTTGCAGGCAATTCAGAACCTTTAGGCTCATCTAATTTTACTTGCTCTCCAGCTTCGTTAGTTAAAGTATCTGTAATTGGATTGAAGTCTAATCTTCCTGAAATCGCCACCGCAGCCACCATTTCCGGAGAAGCTACGAAAGCGTGCGTATTTGGGTTTCCATCTGCTCTTTTCGCAAAGTTTCTGTTGAAAGAGTGAATGATAGAGTTTTTCTCTGCTTTTTCAGAACCTTCTCTATCCCATTGTCCGATACATGGACCACAAGCGTTAGTAAAGATTCTTGCGTTTTGAAATTTTCTGAAAGAATCCAAAAGACCATCTCTTTCAGCTGTGAATTTCACTTGCTCAGAACCTGGATTAATTCCTAAGATAGCTTTTGGCTTAACACCTTTTGCAACTGCATCTTCAACAATCGAAGCTGCTCTTGAAAGATCTTCATATGAAGAGTTAGTACAAGAACCGATTAAAGCCCATTCTACTTCTAAAGGCCAACCATTAGCTTCTGCTTTCGATCTGAATTCCGCAACTGGAGTTGCTAAATCTGGAGTAAAAGGTCCATTCAAATGTGGAGACAATGTAGAAAGGTCGATTTCGATTACTTGGTCAAAATATTGTTCAGGGTTTGCATAAACTTCAGCATCACCTGTTAAATGTTCAGCAATTTTATCAGCTGCATCAACAACTTCTTGTCTTCCAGTTGCAGCCAAATATCTTCTCATAGAATCATCATACCCAAAAGTAGAAGTTGTAGCACCAATTTCTGCACCCATGTTACAGATGGTTCCTTTTCCAGTTGCAGAAAGAGATTGAGCTCCTTCACCGAAATATTCAACGATGCAACCAGTTCCACCTTTTACAGTTAGGATTCCAGCAACTTTTAGGATAACATCTTTAGCAGAAGTCCAACCGTTCATTTTTCCAGTTAACTTCACACCAATTAATTTTGGCATTTTTAGTTCCCATGCCATTCCAGCCATTACGTCAACTGCATCAGCACCACCAACACCGATGGCAACCATTCCAAGACCTCCTGCATTTACTGTGTGAGAGTCTGTCCCGATCATCATTCCACCAGGGAAAGCATAATTTTCTAAAACTACTTGGTGAATAATACCCGCACCTGGTTTCCAGAACCCGATACCGTACTTATCACAAACAGAACTTAAGAAGTTAAAAACTTCAGAGTTTTTATTAATTCCTTCTTGTAAATCTTGTTCAGCACCAACTCTTGCTTGGATTAAGTGGTCCGCATGCGCTGTTGAAGGAACAGCAACTTTGGATTTTCCAGCTTGCATAAATTGCAAAAGCGCCATTTGTGCCGTAGCATCTTGCATGGCAACTCTATCTGGAGCGAAATCTACATAAGAATTTCCTCTTTCATACGATTGAGTGGCATTACCTTCCCAAAGGTGGGCGTAAAGAATTTTTTCAGAAAGTGTCAACGGCTTTCCAACTGCTTGTCTCGCAGCTTCAATCCTCTCAGGATAACGCTCGTACACTTTTTTAATCATGTCGATATCAAAAGTCATAGTGCTAATATTTTACAGTATTTTTATAAGAAGGTCAAAAGTACGAAATTTTAAATATTTTTGGTTTGGATAAAGATAGTTTTTTTCGATTTTTTTGTTTAGAATTGAAAAGAAATGATAGTGAAGTCAAGAAAGTCAAGATTTTTTTTGATTCTTAGTAAAAATTTAATTTTAAAAGAGCGGGTTTTCAAATTTCAAGAAGATTAAATTTGTATAAAAAACTTTGTCTACAGAAGAATTATGGAATCATGAAAATCTAAAGGCGTACTTTTTTGTAAATTTTTGATTTTGAGAATGATTCTATACATTGATAGATTTTTTCGAGAGAGTCAGTTTCTTTTTTTTAAGAAGAAAAAAACAATGAATGATAATATAAATTGAGCTTATGTTTAAGATGATTAATGTGCCGGATCATTTGCAGAAACTCGTAAAATATTTTTACATGTTGGAGCAGTCTGAAGAAATGGGGAAGAGCCAGTATGTTTTGCCGCCTTTAACTCCGATTGTTGGTTTTATTTATCAAGGTGGTTGGAGTATTCGTTCCAAGACAAGAAATGAATTAGTAGAGTTTACACTACCTTCTTTTTATGTTGTCGGACAGGCTCTTTCTGGATATGATTTAATTATTGATGATCAATGGTCTGGTATTATTGGAGCAGCGCTAAAACCCGATGCGTTGTGGCAGATCTCTAAAAAGGACACGAAAAAATTCACGAATGTTGCTTACGAATCTGCTGACTTTTTTTAGGATTAGATTTTGGATATTTTAAAGAAAAGTATTTAAAATGTGATGATGAGCAAGGAAGGATAAATTTGGTATTGGATTTCTTTGAGAAAGTTCATCAGGGCATTGATTATGAATATAGTCCTGCAACAGATATTGTTAATATGATTGCTCAAAAAAACGGCATTATTAAAGTTGGTGAAATATGTGAACAGCTGAAAATGAATGAGCGTTATTTGCAACGATGCTTCAAAAAAGTTATTGGAATTACCATTAAGGACTATGCAAAAATGGTCAGATTCAATTATTTGTATTCGGAGATTTTCCTAAAACCCGACAATCAAGATATGGAAGCGCTGATTTACATGTATCAATATTACGATATGTCTCACTTTTATAAAGATTACAAATTTTTCTTTAACGCGATACCTACAAAGGAACATTCAGAGAGATTTCAGCTTTTTTCGGAATTGGTGCAAAATGGGAATTATCTTAAAAAATAATTTTTCCCGTTTGGATTTTTTTGTCGGTTTTTTACAGTGGTGCAAATACGAGATGCTTTAATTTTGCACTTAGAATAAAGCACGATAAAAAAAACACATTAAATAAAACACGCGATGAAATCGCTTTCAACTGCCTTTTGTATTTTTTACAAAAGGCTTTTGTTTTTAATAGTCATTTTGAAAATCGTTTTTGTCTGATCCTAACCTAAACTTAATATTAAAGAAAGTTTTATATCTTTGCCCCAGAAATTTAAGGGGTGCTGTGAAAAGCTGAGATGATACCCAATGAACCTGGAACAGGTAATGCTGTTTAGGGAAATTTGAAAAATGTACCAATGTAAAGATTTTCCAATGTACCAATGGAATTGATACATTGTTACATTGAAAAAATTGCTACATTAATTATCGCCCCTTTTATTCAATTAATTTAAAATTAAAAGAATGAAAGGATTTTTTATTTTGGGACTTTGTGTAAGTCCGGCTGTGTTTTTTGCACAGGTAAAACAGGATTCGGTTCAAGAATCTAAAATTCAGGAAGTGCAATTGATTAAACGGCTTCCGATAACCAAAGAAATCATTAATGTTTCCAAAGATTTGGACGGGAAGAATCTCGGTCAAGATTTGCCGATTTTGTTGAAGAATCAGACCTCTGTCATTTCGACATCCGATGCAGGAAATGGAGTTGGTTACACAGGATTTCGAATTAGAGGTGTTGGTGGAAACGGGATTAATGTCATGATGAATGGTGTTCCTTACAACGACTCCGAAAGTCAAGGAACGTATTTTGTTGATGTTCCGGATTTGACGAGTTCAGCATCGCAAATTGTTATTCAACGTGGCGTTGGAACGTCTTCCAATGGTGTTTCAGCATTTGGAGCGAGTGTTAATGTTCTTTCCAAAAATCCTGATGAAAAATTTTATGTCAAGTCAGATAATTCTTATGGCTCGTTCAATACCTATAAATATTCTGCAGAAATTGGAAGTGGAAAGTTTTGGAACAATCGACTTTCTGTGATGGGACGTTATACCAAAATTCATTCGGATGGTTATATTGACCGAGCTTTTTCGGATTTAGATTCGTATAATTTTTCGGGTCTTTTTGAAGAAAATAAAACCAAAATTCGACTCTTAGCTTTTGGTGGAAAAGAAAAAACGTATCAAGCATGGAACGGAATTGACAAGGCGACTTGGGAAACCAATCCAAAATTCAATTATTCTGGTGCAATTTACAGTGATGATTGGAGCGAAATTGTTGGATTTTATGATAATGAAACTGATAACTACAAACAGAATCACTATCAATTGTTATGGAATCAAGGTTTAAATGAAAACTGGAATCTCGAAACCACTTTACATTATACCAAAGGAAAAGGGTATTATGAAAATTACAAACAAGGCGACCCGTTTGCGAGATATAATTTGGCTGACCAAAATGGTGAGCAATATTCCGACTTTATCAGAAGAAAATGGTTAAATAATGATTTTTATGGAATTATTTCCACCGTTTATGGAAAGTTGAATGCTGTTGATTTGAATTTCGGAGTCGTTGCCAATCAATATTACGGAAGACATTATGGCGAAGTTTCGGGAGTCTATTTTCCGCAAATTCAAAATCACGAATATTATCGAAATCGTTCTGTAAAAAATGAAATGGCAGGTTTTGCAAAAGCAATTTTTAAATTGAATAAATTCGAAATTTTTGGAGACCTTCAATTGAGAACCATTGGTTATGATGCCAAAATTTTAACTGAAGGCGATGATGAAGGAGCTAATTTGGATAAGAATTGGACATTTTTCAATCCAAAAGCAGGCGTTTCTTATCAAATCGAGAAAGGGAAGCTTTACTTTTCCTACGCTAACGCACATCGAGAACCAAACCGTGATGACTTGATTGCGAATCCTGAAACTGAAGCCGAATCATTACATGATTTTGAAGCAGGTGTTGAAAAATCTTTTGGGAAAATTCAATTGGGAGCGAACCTATACTATATGTACTACGTAAATCAGTTGGTTCTGAATGGGCAAATCAATAATGTAGGCGAATTCATCCGAACTAATTCGGGGAAATCGTTCAGAACTGGTCTTGAAGTTTCCGCTGTTGCCAAACTTTCAGAGAAATGGAATGTTTCAGGAAATTTTACTTTGAGTGACAGCAAGAATTTAGATTTCAAACAAGAAAATAATGGAGAGATTCAAAATTTAGGGAAAACCAAAATTTCTTTTTCACCGAATGTTATTGGAAATATTTTATTGAATTATCAACCTCTTAAAAATTTAAGTTTAGGAGTTCAAAATCAATACGTTGGAAGTCAGTATTTAGACAACGCCGATTCCGAAAACTTGAAGTTGCCTTCGTATTATTTAATGGACTTCAATGCAAAATATTCGCTGAACTTTAAAAAAGTAGGAGTGGATTTCAAATTTTTATTGAATAATGTTTTCAATAAAAAATATGTCAATAATGGTTACGTCTGGGACGGGCCGATTTATTTTGCTCAAGCTGGTACTAATTTCATGTTCGGAGTAAGTTTTATGTTTAAATAAATGATGGGGTATTTGGACAGAATTTGACAACTTCTAAAGGTGTTAATTATGTAGTGTTTTCTAATGATATACCTCAATAATTAAAGAAGGTTGCAGAAATGCAGTCTTTTTTTTGATGTTTTTTTTGCAACACGTAGAAAACCACTAAATTTGCCAAGTATGAATATTTCTACACTCATTTTTGAATATCTTCTATCCAAAGGAAAAGTTTCCGTTGAAGGACTTGGTACTTTTTTGATGGAAAATGCACCTGCAGAAATCGTGGGTGAGCGTATTATTCCTCCGTCCAAAAAGATTTCGTTTCGTTCCGATGATAACGAAAAGGGCCAGAATTTTACAGGATTTTATGCTAAGAAAAGTAATCAGAGTTTTGAAAATGCAGAACAAGAGATTTTTTCTCAGGTTAATTTGTGGAAAAAAGGCACCCAAAATGGAGAGGCTTTTGAAATTGAGGAATTGGGCAAACTGGTTTTAGACCAAGGACAATTAACATTAGTAGGGCGCCGAATCGAGGCTGATAATCCTGACTTTTATGGTTTGGAGAACGTTAGCATCGCAGATATCACCGCTCCTAAGCAAGTAGCAACGGTGGCTAACGAATATCAATTTAGTCGTCCTGTTTTGTGGTTTTTCTTACTTATTATTCCCGTTGCAGGATTAATTTATCTTGGAATTGTGAATTCGGAAATGCTATTCGGTAAAAAATCGGTTTTAGAAAATTCATACGAAAAGGCAACACACAGAATCGAAGATAAACCTATCAAGAAAGAGGTGTTACCTATCAAAAATGATTCTTTGAAAGTGGATAGCGTATCTGCGTACCACTAATTCTATATATATTATCTCCATGAGTAAAAGCAAAACAGCGATTGAATCGCTTACCGTAATGACGAATATCGTCCTGCCGAATGAGACCAATTCTTTAAGAAATTTATTCGGGGGAGAATTATTGTCCAAGATGGACAGATGTGCATCTATTTCTGCTGCAAGACACAGCGAAAGAAGAGTTGTAACGGCTTCTGTTAATCACGTTTCGTTTGACCATCCGATTCCAGAAGGAGGAGTGGTGGTGTTAGAATCCAAAGTGTCTCGTGCGTTTTCTACTTCGATGGAAATCTATGTTGATGTATGGTTGGACGATCCAATTATGAAGAAAAAAATTCAGACCAATAAAGGGATTTATACTTTTGTTGCTGTAGACGAGTTCAATAAACCTGTGCCAATTCCAGAATTGATTCCTGAAACAGATGAAGAAAAAGAGCGTTTTGCCGCAGCATTGAGGAGGAAAGAGCTGTCATTGATTCTTTCTGGACGCATGAAAGCAGCGGACTCTGTTGAGTTGAAGAAGCTTTTTCAAGAGTCTTAACCACAATTATTCCTAAATTAGAAAAACTATAATGTTTTCGAGATACGATAATTGAATAAAAACAACAGTGTCATGCTGACGAAGGAAGCGTCTGCACGATGTATTTAGATTCTTTGGCTTCACTTCTGAACTTCGTTCGCAGACTTTTAGTCTGTACTCAGAATAACATTCTTTTATTAAGTTTTATTTTTGAATATGAAAATTCTCCAATTAGATAAAAATCATCCCCTTATTTCGAAGCAACTTTCGGAAAGTGGATTTTTAGTAGATGAGGACCATTCTTCGTCCTATGATGCAGTTCTTGAGAAAATCAATTCTTATGATGGAATTATCATTAGGAGCCGAATTCCTTTGGATGCAAATTTTTTGCGCAAAGCATCGCATTTGAAGTTTATTGCAAGAGTGGGAGCAGGGATGGAGAATATTGATGTTGAAGTAGCGAAGGAGCTTAGAATAAGTTTGATAAATTCACCCGAAGGAAATAGAGATGCTGTTGCAGAACATGTGGTTGGGATGCTTCTGATTCTAATGAATCGTCTTTTTATTGCTTCGCAAGAAGTAAAAGAAGGAATTTGGAAAAGAGAAGAAAACCGGGGTGATGAAATTCTGGGTAAGACTTTTGGAATTGTCGGTTACGGAAATATGGGAAAAGCGGTTGCGAAAAGACTTTCGGGTTTTGGATGCAAGGTGATTTTTTACGATATTTTGCCTAATCTTTCGGATGAATTTGCAACGCAGGTTACTTTAGAGGAGTTACAGAAAGAAGCTGATATTTTGAGCCTTCATGTTCCGCTTACCCCAGAGACAGATTATCTCGTTGATAAAGACTTTATTGACTCGATGGAAAAGAACTTTTATTTTGTTAATACAGCACGAGGAAGAAACGTAAGAACGAAAGATTTAGTTGAAGCTATTAAAGGAGGTAAAGTTAAAGGAGCAGCTTTGGATGTTTTGGAATATGAAAAGTCCTCGTTTGAAAATATTGACGCTACAGGCTCGGGTGATTCCAGTGGAAATGATGATTTAGAATTCCTTCTTCAGTCCGATAAGGCCATTGTTACGCCTCATATTGCGGGTTGGACTCATGAAAGTAAAGAAAAATTAGCCCAAGTTATTGTAGATAAAATTGTAGATCAATTTGCTTGATGTTATTCTGCGATTTAGTTGAATTCATTATTATATTATGTTAAAAAAAACATAAAATAATCTTGTCATTATTTTTAACTTTTCAGAAATGATTATCTTGCTTCGCTTTAATTTTTAATAATGAAGAGAAGGATTTCTGTTTTTTTTCTGCTGTTACTTTTGGTCACTTTTTCGAGTTGTAAAAAGGAAACTTCTAGTGGTGAGGTTGCTCGTGACCTTCCTAATTTTGAGAATGTTGACCTAGAAAAAGTTTTCACTGATGAAGATCGAAAACTTGCTAACGAAGATTCTGTTGTAACATTTATTAAAGATTATTATCACAATATTTGGGAAGCAGGTAATCTATGGGGAGGATTTTTGGTAGCAAAAGGAGACAAGATTCTTTATGAGAATTATAGGGGATTTGCACAAGATGGACATCAGCAACCGATTGACGCCAACACTCCTTTGCATTTGGCATCTATCAGTAAAACTTTGACGGCAATGGCAACGCTGAAGCTTGTCGAAGGAGGCTTGATTTCCTTAGATGACCCTATTTCTAAATTTTTTCCAAAATTTCCCTATTCAGGAGTTACTGTTAAATCCTTATTGACTCAAAGAAGTGGACTTCCAAAGTACGAGCATTTTATTGACCACATCGAGCCGCAACCCAAAGAATTGACAAAACCATTTCTTACAAATCAAGATGTACTTAACTTGATGATTCAATACAAGCCTGAGGCTGCAAGGGCGCCTGAAACTGGTTTCATGTATTGTAACACTAATTTTGCCTTATTGGCTTTAATTATAGAGAAGGTTACCCAAACTCCTTTTCCACAGGCGATGCAAACCATACTTTTCAAGCCTTTGAAGATGGATCATACTTACGTGTTTCAAGAAAAGGATGTCCAAACTGCTGCGCGGTCTTTTTACAATAGAGGGGAGCGAGTTTATCCTTTTGACCGTTTGGACTTGGTTTATGGTGACAAGAATATTTATTCGACGCCAAGAGATTTGCTTAAATTTTCGACGGCGCTATATTCTCCGGATTTCCTAAGAAAAGACCTTCAGGATATGATTTTTGTTCCATATAGCAACGAAAAGCCTGGAGTTAACAACTATGGAATTGGTTTTCGTATGAAGATTTTTGATGATGGAAAGAAGCTGGTTTATCATACAGGTTGGTGGCACGGTACCAATTCGGTTTTTGGACATTTGGAAAATTCTAAAGTGACCATTGTTGCGATTGGGAACAAGTTTTCTAGAGGTCCTTATTCGGCTTTGGCTCTGTCCTCGTTATTCGAAGATTTACCTGTAGAATCCGAAAAGTTACAGAAAGCAATGGGAGAGCAAGATTCATTGTCAGGAGAAAATTCAGGGAGTGATTCTGCAATGGTTGCGGAATAATCTTTAAATTTGTCCAAACTTCTTTAATGAAAAGATTTTTTCTTCCGTTTTTATTATCAATTATCTTAATATCCTGTGCAAGAATTGGGTCGCCAAACGGTGGTGCAAAAGATACGATTGCACCAGTAATGATTGGAGCTAACATCGACTCGACACGAGTTAAGGTTTCTAAGGATTTGAAAGAACTTCGAATTGACTTTAACGAATATGTGACTTTGAAGGATATTCAGAAGAATCTTATTATTTCTCCACCGATTAAATACAATAAGATTTTACCTACTAATTTGGCTACTAAGTTTGTATCAATTCAGTGGAAGGATTCGCTTCAAGCTAATACGACGTATAATTTTAATTTTGGTAATTCGATTCAGGACCTTAATGAAGGTAATGTTTTGCCTTACTATAATTTTGCATTTTCAACAGGAGACAAGTTAGACTCTTTGTTTGTAAGTGGTGATTTAATCGATGCATTACAAATCAAAAAGTCTGCGGATTCCAAAGTAAGTAATGTAGTTGGTCTTTATCAAGTAAAGGACTCGATGAATTTTAAAGACAAACCTTACTATATCTCAAGAGTTGATGAGGACGGCTATTTTGAATTAGATTATCTTGGTCGAGGTTCTTACGAGCTTCTTGCTTTTCAGGATGATAATGGTAATTCTGTGTATGATTTTGGTAAAGAGAAGGTAGGTTTTTTGAAAGCTCCCATCAAGCTAGATAGCGCTGTTTCCAGAATGAAGGTCAATCTTTTCCCTTCCAAAAAACCAATTAAGGAGAAGGAAATTAAAGAGTCTCAAGGAGGAGTCCTTTTCTTGATGGAGGGAAATCCAAAAGAGGTTGAAATTAAATCTTTGTCCGAAAAACTTCAAGATTTCAAGGTTAGTCATCGTCCGTATTCTGACTCTATCAAAATTTGGTTTGATGCGAAAGCTTCGGATGTAGGAATGAATGGAAGTGAAAATCTTAAATTCAGTTATCAAGCTACAGGTGCTAAGTCGGATACGGTTTCACTATTTTATAAGAAGAATCAGAAAGATGAAATGGAGATATCTAACCCACAAGGAAATTTGTTGGCGCCGGAAACTGAGTTCAAATTTGCTTCTAATTATATTATTTCTAAAATCGAACCTGAAAAATGGTCTTTAAAGATTGATAGTTTGACGGATAAGAGCTTTACCGCAAGAATTTCAGAGACTAATCCTTATGAAGTATATGTAAAGTCCGATTTCAAAGAGGGCGAGAAGTATCAATTGACCGTTCCTAAAGAAAGTGTGCATTCCTATTACGACAGTAATAAAGTTGGAAAAAGATTTGATTTCGAAGGAGATAAAATACAGAATTATGGAAGCTTCAAAATGGTGCTTCAAAATGTGCCTGATGGAAAATTTTGGTTTCAGTTATTAGACAGTTCAGAAAAAGTTGTTTATGAGCAGTTTACCAATGCAAAGGAAGTTAAATTTAGCTTGATAAAGCCAGGTGATTATTATGTGAAAATGATGGTAGATACCAATGGAAATGGGTATTGGGATCCTGCGGATTTCGAGACTAGGACTTTTGCGGAACCAGCTGCTGTATATTATAAAATTGTGACTATCAAATCGATGTGGGAGGTTAATGAAGATTGGGATTTTACAGATGGTAAAGCTTTGGATCCAAAGTTGAAAGCTAAATCAACATCTAAGGACGGAGATAAAAATAAGAATAAACCTGGTGATCGACAGAATGCGATTGACAATAAGGCGGTCTTAAGTCCAGGAACTTTAACAAGATAATGAAAAAAGTATATAGAATTTTGCTCTACGTAATATTGGGTTTGATTGTAATCCAGTTTATTCCTGTGGATAGAGTTAATCCTCCCGTGGATTCCAAACTTAATTTTGTAGAAGTTAACAATACTCCTCAAGATGTTCAACAATTATTGAAGAACGCTTGTTATGATTGTCATTCTTACGAAACTAAATATCCCAACTATGCTTATGTAGCACCGATTTCTTGGTCAATTAAAAGCCACATCAATGATGGTCGTAAGCACGCAAATTTTTCCGTTTGGGGCAAATATAACAACGAGCTCAAAAGAGACGTCCTTCAAAAATCGATGGAAGAATTAGAAAGTCAAGAAATGCCACTTGCAGGTTATGTAGTTTACCATGAAGAGGCGAAGCTTTCTTCGTCTGATAGAAAGAAGCTTATTGATTATTTTGATTCGATTTTAAAAGAAATGGATAAGTCGAAATAGTTTTATTTCTTCAAGAATTCTTTTAAAAATTGACGTTGCGAATCAAAGGCAATTTCATCTAGGTTGATCTCTTCTTTTGTAATCCATACGCCTTCCGAAATCTCAGAAATTTCTGGGTCAAAGTTAAATTTTTCCCTTAATCTAGATTCGTAGAATAAATCAATCGTATTATAATTAATCTGCTTGTATTGATAGACATTAGGAAGACTTCCAAGATAATTGAAATCTTCTGCCTTGAATTGTACTTTCAATTCTTCCCAAAGTTCTCTTGCGCAAGTGTCTTCAGCTGACTCTTTGGGGTCAACAAAACCTCCTGGTAAATCCAGTTTTCCTTTTCCTGGTTCTTGGTTTCTTCTAGTAAGGAAGATTTCGTCTTGATGACTTAAGATAACAGCGACAGCGCCGGCTACGTTATGAAATAGTGTAAAATCACACTTGGGACAATGCCATTTTTTTTCATTGTCCCAAGTGATAGAATTTGACCCACAATTTGGGCAAAATTTGAAATTTTCGTTCATTTATTTTTCTGTAATATTCCTCGGGTGGTAGTTGAGGATAACATCACGCAATTCTTCCGTCTCTAAGTGAGTATAGATTTCTGTGGTCGTTATGCTTGAGTGTCCCAACATTTCTTGAATGTACCGAAGATCGGCTCCATTCTGTAACAAATGAGTAGCAAAGGAGTGTCTGAAGGTATGCGGAGAAATATTTTTGTTAATTCCAGCCTTCTGAGTAAGGTCCTTAATAATAATAAATACGATTACTCTAGACATGGCAGATCCTCTTGTATTAAGGAATAACACATCTTCACTTTTCTTCTTGATCTTGTTAAGAGAGCGTACCGTTTGGATATAATTGTTAATGAGGTCAATGGTGTAAGTAGCTAAAGGAACATATCTGACCTTTTCTCCTTTTCCGTTGACTTTAAGGTATTGTTCTTTGAAGTTGATATCAGAAATTTTCATTTCGATAAGTTCGGAAACCCTCAATCCACAGCCGTAGAGTACTTCAATCATACATTCATTTCTTTTTCCTAAATCTGTTGAAGTATCAATGGCTTTTACGATGGTTTCTACATCGTTGTAGCTAAGGGTGTCTGGAAGGTACAATCCTAATTTAGGACCTTCCAATAAAGCTGATGGATTATCCTCACGAAACTCTTCTTCTAATAGGTATTTGAAGTATGCTTTAATGGAAGAGATCCATCGCGCTTGAGTTCGCTCACTGAATTTTTTCTTGGATAGTTCGTAGATGAAGTCCTGAAGTTGTTGATAAGAAATCTCAGCAGGACCTATTTTTAACTCTTTTTCCGCGTATTTTTTAAGTTTTTCTATATCCCTTAAATAGGCATCTAAAGTATTGTCTGCGAAATTCCTTTCGAACCTCAAATATTGCTCGAAGTCCTTTATGCTTTCGTCCCAGTTAGTCATTTTTGTGTTTTTGTGTTTTTTTATTGTAATAATTTTATACTAATTCATTTTCTGGTATTTTAGTGATATCAATTCCGTGATTTTTGAGGAATGAGATTCCATCATCATCGGAGTATTCATTGATATAAACCAATCTGGAAATTCCGGATTGGAGGATCAATTTACTGCATTCTTTGCAGGGAGACAGTGTAATATACAATGTAGCTCCTTTTGCAGATTGCGTGGAACTTGCAAGTTTTAATATCGCATTGGCTTCAGCGTGTAGGACATACCAATGAGTAGAGCCGTCCTCAGCTTCGCAATTGTTTTCGAATCCAGAAGGAGTCCCATTGTAACCATCAGAAATAATCATTCTGTCCTTTACAATTAATGCTCCTACTTTCTTTCTTTCACAGTACGAAAGTTTGGCCCATTCCAAAGCCATCTTTAAGTACGCGATGTCAAATTTATTATGTTTCAAACTATTATGTTCCAAAAATAAGATAATTTGTACTAAAATTCAGGTTTTCGTTTTTCTAAAAAAGCAGCAACTCCTTCTGCTTTATCTTCCATTTCAAACAACTGTCCAAAGGATACGATTTCTTTTTCAAAACCTTTATCGGTGTCGGATAGTTGTACCGCTTCAATTGCTTTCGCTATTGCCATCGGTGAGTTTCTTGATATTGTTTTTGCTAATTCTTTTGCTTTTTCTAATAAAGTCTCTTGAGGATATACCTCATTGACAAGCCCTATTTCTTTTGCTTTGTCGGCAAGAATCATCTTTGCTGAAAAAATGATTTCATTTGCCCAACCTTTTCCCACCAATTTTGGTAGACGCTGAGTTCCCCCATAACCAGGAATGAGACCTAAAGTTACTTCAGGAAGTCCCAGTCTTGCATTTTCTGATGCATAACGGATATGACAAGCCAACGCAAGTTCTAATCCTCCACCCAACGCAAACCCATTAACGGCAGCGATGACGGGTTTGTTCATGTTCTCTATTTTGTCAAAAAGAGAATTTTGGCCGTTTCTAGCCAATTGTTCTGCTTTTTCTACATCAAAGTCAGCAAATTCTTTGATGTCTGCTCCGGCAACAAAGGATTTTTGTCCGCTTCCTGTTATTATAATCACACGACATGTCTCGTTAGTTCTAAGGTCATCTAAAGCCGAACTGAGTTCTGATATAGTCTTCCCGTTCAGTGCGTTAAGGCTTTCTGGACGGTTGATGGTAATAATAGTGGTATAATCCTCTTTATTTATAGAAATGTTGCTATAAATCATAAATAATTTGTTGTGAAACTGATGCAAGATACAACTTTTAATAAAAGTTCACTAAAAAAAGCGAAAAAATATTATGTTAATTGCATAGTGATTACGTGTTTGCGTGTTTAATAGTGTTTGCGTCAATATTAATTTGTAGCCCAAAAGCTACTTTCATTCCCATTTCGATGTTAGCGCGGAAGAAGTGACAAAGTTGGCGATTGATGATTTCGTCTCTTTTTGGACCGTCAATTTTCTTCATGCTGCTTATGATGTTGGCAATCAAGTGTTGGCGGTCTTGCTCGGTCATTGCTTTTGTGTACAAAAGTCCTGGTTGAGTGTGGTGGTCATCATCATTCTCGTTGCGATTGAAGTTTCTCACTTGGTCGCTATCAAGGTCGTATTCAAAATTTTTGAAATGACTATCGGGTTTTATGTTATCAAAGCTGTTAGGATAATAATTAGGTGCGTCTTCATAGTCTTTTGCGTCTGCCATCACTCCATCCCGTTGATAATTGTTGACGCCAAATGGACATCGATTAACATCTAAAAGGTGAAAATTTGCACCAAGACGATATCGGTGTGCATCAGGATATGAAAAAAGTCTTCCTTGAAGCATTTTGTCAGGGGAAAAGCTTATTCCGTCAATTAAATTACTAGGCGAAAAAGCAGCTTGTTCTACGTGTGCAAAATAATTTTTCGGTATTTCATTAAGTTCGAGTTCTCCAACTTCAATTAATGGGAAATCCTCATGAAACCAAACTTTGGTTACATCAAAGGGATTCCAACGATACTCTCTTGCTTGGTCTTCTGTCATCACTTGGATGTACATTGTCCATTTTGGAAATTCGTTATTTTCGATGGCTTGGACTAGGTCTTCTTGAGAGAAATCAGGATTTTCACCAGCAACTTTAATAGCTTCTTCTTCGGTGAAGTTCTTGATGCTTTGTTTAGTTTTCAAATGAAATTTTACCCAAACTCTTTCATTGTGGCTATTAATCATTGAAAAAGTATGAGAGCCATAACCATTCATGTGGCGATAGCCAGAAGGTGTGCCTCTATCTGACATCAATATCATCACCTGATGAAGAGACTCTGGATTAAGACTCCAATAATCCCACATCATGGTCGCTGATTTCAAGTTGGTTTTTGGATGTCTTTTTTGGGTATGAATAAAGTCCGGAAATTTTTTAGCGTCTTTAATAAAGAAGACAGGCGTGTTGTTTCCAACTAAATCCCAATTTCCTTCTTCTGTGTAGAATTTAACTGCGAAACCTCTAGGGTCTCTCGCGGTGTCTGCACTGCCTTTTTCGCCGCCGACCGTTGAAAATCTTGTGAAAATTCGACATTGGTTACCGACTTTCGAAAATAATTTGGCTCTGGTATACTGCGATATATCGCTAGTCACAGTGAAAGTTCCATAAGCGCCAGTTCCTTTAGCATGAACTACTCTTTCTGGAATTCTTTCTCTTACAAAGTGTGCAAGATTCTCCTGTAAAATAAAATCTTGAAGCAAAACAGGTCCTCTCGGTCCTGCGGTCTGAGAGTCTTGGTGTTCGTAGTACGGCGCACCAGAAGCGGAAGTAAGCTTTTTAGAATCCATTTTATTAAGATAAACTGTACAAATATACGAAATCGCTCTGTGACATTAATATTTTAAAGTTATTTTTCGGATTAAATAAGTATCTTTGTGATAGATAACATAAATTACGATGAATATTCAACAGCTGGAATATCTTATTGCGGTGGATAAGTACAAACATTTCCGAAAAGCCGCTGAAGCTTGTTTCGTTACTCAGCCGACTCTTAGTGCAATGGTGCAGAAATTAGAAGATGAATTAGGGGTTAAGATTTTCGACAGGACTTCTCATCCAATCAGGACTACTGATGCGGGTGTGCAAATTATTAAGCAGGCAGAGTCAATCATTGATTCTGTCAATGACTTAAAGAAAACTGCGGACGGACTTAATGATGTTGTTGGAGGTAATATCAATTTGGGGATTATTCCTACTGTTTCCGGTAATATTTTATCAACAGAGATTTTTCCATTTCTACAGAAAAATCCTAAAATTTCGATGAATATCAAAGAGATGACCACCGAGAGTATTATAAGGTCTCTCAAGTCTGGCGTTCTAGATGCCGGAATAATCGCTACACCTCACTCGGACGCGAAGGAATTCTTCAATGAACTACTTTTCAATGAAGAGTTGATGGTGTATTCTTCCGAAATTAAGGGAGGAAAGGATGTATATGTCGCACCACAAGAAATTTCTCCGGAGAAAGTTTGGCTTTTGGAGGAGGGGAATTGCCTTCGTACACAGTTCGAAAATATATGTAATCTTAGGGAGCATCAGCAAAAACCGAAAAATCTTGAGTTTTTAGCATCTAATGTCTATACTTTGGTTCATTTGGTTGACCAAATGGGGGGTATTACTATTCTTCCAGAAATGGCAGTTGAATTATTGGGCAAGAATCAGAAGACACGCGTTTCCAGGTTCAAACAGCCGTTTCCATTCAGAGAAATAAGTATTGTGTATTATAAACCAACTTATAAACAAAAAATCATTGACGAATTGGTAGCACATATTAGAGCTTCTCTCAAGGGAAGACTGCTATACGAAAGGGCACCAGAGGATTATGTGAATATAAGGCCAGAGTAAATTAGCTAAAATCGAAACAATTTTAATAATTTGACTTGGTTTTTTGAAAATAGTCCTTAAATTTGCAGACCAAATAATTTCAAGAGGAGAAATTTGACTTGATTGCAACCTCAGAAAAAAATGCTAAAACAGATTTTCGAAATTTTAGTTTTCTGATTTTCAGTTTCATTTCTCTTTTTGGCAAAAAATAATATTATGCCATATTTATTTACATCAGAATCAGTTTCTGAAGGACATCCAGACAAAGTAGCGGATCAGATTTCCGATGCATTAATCGACCATTTTTTGGCTTATGACCCACAATCCAAAGTTGCGTGCGAAACATTGGTGACAACTGGTCAAGTTGTACTTGCAGGCGAGGTTAAGTCTCAAGCATATCTTGATGTGCAGACCATTGCAAGAGATGTAATCAACGGAATTGGTTACACCAAGGGAGAATACATGTTTAACGGAGATTCTTGTGGAGTAATCTCAGCAATTCATGAGCAGTCACCAGATATTAATCAAGGAGTTGATAGAGCTTCTGCAAATGTTGATTTTGAAGCTAAAGCTAATTCACAAGGAGCAGGAGATCAAGGGATGATGTTTGGTTATGCAACTAACGAAACCGAGAATTATATGCCACTTGCCTTGGACTTGGCGCATGCTATCTTAAGACATCTTTCGGACTTAAGAAAGACAGGTACTATTCCATATCTTCGTCCTGATGCTAAGTCTCAGGTAACTATTGAGTACTCTGATGATCATAAGCCTTTGAGAATTGATTCAATTGTTGTTTCCACTCAACATGATGATTTTGCAAGTGATGAAGCAATGCTTGATAAAATCAGAAAAGATATCGTTGAAATATTAATTCCAAGAGTTAAAGCTGAACAAAAGGCTGAAATTCAGACTTTGTTTAACGATAAAATTCAGTATCATATTAACCCAACTGGGAAATTTGTAATTGGAGGTCCTCATGGAGATACAGGATTGACAGGAAGAAAAATTATTGTTGATACTTACGGAGGTAAAGGAGCACACGGAGGTGGAGCTTTTTCTGGAAAAGACCCTTCTAAAGTTGACCGTAGTGCAGCTTACGCAGCAAGACATATTGCAAAAAACTTAGTTGCAGCTGGAGTTGCTGATGAAGTTTTGGTACAGGTATCTTATGCTATTGGGGTTTCTAAACCTTGTGGTATCTATATTAACACATACGGAACTGGTAAAGTTGCTTTCAATGACGGTGAGATTGCTAAAAAAGTTGAGGAGTTATTTGACCTTCGTCCGTATGCAATCGAGCAAAATCTTAAGTTAAGAAATCCAATTTATCAAGAAACGGCTTCTTATGGTCACATGGGAAGAGATTATTATGTTGGAAACAAGACTTTTAATAAAGGAAAAGATAACGAAAAGACTATCGAAAATCTGGAGTTCTTCACTTGGGAGAAGCTAGATCGGGTAGATGATATCAAAAAGTCTTTTGGACTTTAAGAATTATAAAAACTGCATGAACATCACATGCAGTTTTTTTTATTTAACTTTAGAGAATATTTGAGAACATTAATGAGAACCCCTATATTAGTATTATTCTTTTTTTTAGCGATGACTCCCTTTTTTCAATCGCAATATACTAAGTATCCTATGGTTACCGCTGGATATGTTTATCAAAATCAAAGCTTTGGTGAGATAGGAGGTAAGGTGTTGTTTCTTAAAAATGATGACTTTATTTTTCGTTTGGGAGCTTCTGCAATGATGGGGTCTGTGCACAGCAAATTTGCAGTTATTCCAAAAGTACAAGGAGAAGTTTTATTGAATTCTGAAAAGAATGTTGATATCAGTCATTCCTACTATTTTCTTGCAGGGGGCGAAGTGACGAGTAAATATGCTTCTCCCAAAATAGGAGTTTCTTTATTTGGAATTGTTGATTTAGCCGCAGGTTATGCCTTTCCTTTTGGCGACCATGGAGTTAATGGAAAGCAATTAAAAGGACTCAACTTTAATTTTACAGTTAATATTCCAACGGTTGCTTTTCAAAAGTAATATTTTCCTTTTTTTTCTAATTTTTATACTTATCCGTTTATATTTTTTATAGATTAGTCTCTTAAAGGTGTAAGGGATAATTCAACTAATTTTAATTGCGAATTATAGAATAATTAATACTTTTTGCTAAAATAGGTCAAAAAAATTACTGAAAATCTCGTATTTGTTAGGAGTTTTGAAAAAAAGGACTATATTTACACAAAATTAAACATCACGCCTATAGCATAATTTTACTTCAGTTTGATAGATAGATTAGTTACCAAGTCCTAAATTCTTAGTTAGGGTATGTCAAATTAAAAATGAAGTAAAGTTATGAAATCACTAACCGACAGTACGCTTATTGCCCAATATCAGGGTGGAAACGAGGATGCACTTGCTGTGCTTGTAGATCGTTATCAGAAGGATTTGTACTCATTTATTTTTTACAAAATTTTAGACGACGATTTAGCAAATGATATCTTTCAAGATACATTTATCAAGATTATTATTAAGCTAAAAGCTGGTAAATATAATGAAGAGGGTAAATTTATAGTATGGGCAAAAACAATTGCTCATAATTTGATTATAGATCACTTTCGTCAGAAATCAAAACATAAAAAAGTTACAGACTGTACTTACGGCGACGAAGAGTTTTCGATATTTGATCTGGTAAGAGAGCCTTCTGAAAACATAGAAGAGGAACTAATTACTTCCCAAATCTATGACGATATGATGAAGATGTTAGTGTATCTTCCAGAGAACCAACAAGAAGTTATTCGATTGAGGTTTTTTGATGGATTAAGTTTCAAAGAAATTGCAGAGCAGACAGAATGCAGCATCAATACGACTTTGGGAAGAGTGAGATATGCGTTGATTAATCTGAGAAAAATTATGGAAGACAATAATATTATTCTGACTAGATAATATTTTGAAAAAGTTTGCGTTTAAAGTTTAAAAGAATCGCCTATGAGAAAGAATGATACTTTAAACAAAAAACTTTTGAAACCAAGAAAACAAACCATTCAGTTTATTTTGGACTTTTCCAAGTCAGTTGAAGTGGTTAAGTCAAAAAAGAGAAATCTTTTAATCAGTAAGAATTAATTAAAAAACTGTTTTATTTACTTAAATTTGTGCCTTATGGATAGTAACCTAAGGCACATTTTTTTTGATTTGGACAATACTTTGTGGGACCACCGCAAGAACGCCAAATTGACACTTCAGAAACTTTTTGTAGATTATAAAGTCGAGGATAAATACAGTATTTCTTTCGATGCTTTTTATCAAGAGTACTTTTGGATTAATGAAGAACTTTGGGCAAGGCTTCGAGATGGAGAAATTGATAAAGACTACCTTCGGAAGCATCGTTTCTATGATTCTTTTTTAGCTTTTGAAATTGATGATTTCGAGCTTTCTCAAGAGTTTGAACATCGATTTTTGGACGAAATTGTAGAATTTAATGAGGTTGTTCCCGGCACCATAGAACTTTTGGATTACTTGAAGGAAAAGGACTACCAACTGCATATTATAAGCAATGGCTTCAAGGAAGTGACGCATCGAAAAATTGAAGGAAGTAAAATCGAACAATATTTTGAAACGGTAACCAGCGCAGATGATGTCGGAGTTAGAAAACCTAATCCCAAAATTTTTCAACACTGTTTGGATATCACCGATGCGAAGAAGGAAGAATCCATTCTTATTGGTGACGACTGGATTGCTGACGCTTTGGGCGCCAAAGATTTTGGAATGAAGGTTATTTTCTTTGATACCTTGGACGAAAACTTTGAAACAGATATTCCTGTTATTAAACAGTTAGAAGAAGTCAAAGACTTTTTATAAATAAAAAACCCTTTCAGATTTTGAAAGGGTTTTGTTTTGTGATTTACATTCCGAGGCTTTCTCTTGTTCTTTTCAAGGTTTCGGAAGCAATTTTTCTGGTTTTGATTGCTCCTTCTTGAAGTTTAGTTTCTAATTCAGCAAGATTGTTCATATAGTAATCAAACTTTTCTCTTTCCGTTTTGAATCGTTCCAAAATCAATTCCAACAATTCTTTTTTAGCATGACCATATCCGTAATTACCACCTAAATAATTCTGACGCATTTTTTCAGTTTGTTCAGGAGTAGCAATTAAAGAATAAATCGCAAACACTTTATCAGTATCTGGATTTTTTGGTTCTTCCAATGGAGTAGAATCGGTTTCAATGGACATTACTTGTTTTTTCAACTGTTTTTCAGGAAGAAAAATATTGATAATGTTTCCTCTGGATTTTGACATTTTTTGACCATCAATTCCTGGAACATACATGGTGTCTTTCTGCAATTCAGCCTCTGGAAGGACAAAAACTTCTCCCATCTGATTATTGAATCTCGATCCCATATCTCTTGCCATTTCCAAGTGTTGTAATTGGTCTTTCCCAACAGGGACAATTTCTGCATCATACAACAAAATATCTGCTGCCATTAAAATTGGATATGTGAAAAGTCCTGCATTAACGTCTTGCAAACGGTCAGCTTTGTCTTTAAAAGAATGAGCCAATGTCAACCTTTGGTAAGGAAAAAAGCACGATAAATACCAAGAAAGCTCCGTAACTTCTGGAATATCACTTTGTCTATAGAAATAGGTTTTTTCTGTGTCCAAACCGCAAGCTAACCAAGCTGCTGCAATCTCGTACGTGTTTTGCTTTAGTTCTTCTGCATTCTTAATTTGAGTTAAAGAATGCATATTGGCAATAAACAAGAACGATTCGTTTTCTGGATTTTTAGATAATTCGATGGCGGGAATAATGGCTCCCAAAAGATTTCCTAAGTGAGGTGTTCCTGTAGCTTGTATTCCGGTAAGTATTCTGGACATTCAGATTTTAGATTTTAGATTTTAGATTTTAGATTTTCTAAAATTTGTTTGACAAAAATAAGGAAAAGAAAATTTTTCAGCCATAGAAGCGATAAAAGTTTTACGGTATCACCACCTTCTCACCCCCAAACTTTGGATCCACGCCGAAAAATAAATCGATAAAGACTTTGGCTCTTGCAATCTTTTCGCGGAGATTGGTTTTGAAACCATACATTTTGCTTACATCTTTTGCATTGTAGCCATAGGCCTCAATTCCGTTTTTTTGAGCAAGAAAGATGGCTCTTTCGTTATGGAATTTCTGAGAAATGATAATAATTTCGTTTTGTCCGAAAATTTCTTTTGCGCGAACCACGGAATCCAAAGTTCGGAATCCTGCAAAATCTTCAAAAATATGATCCTCGGGGATACCTTTGTCCATAAGCGAGAATTTCATGTCTTCGGTTTCGTTGTAACTTTTTACACTGTTGTCGCCACTTACGATAACGTATTTTATTTTACCCGCTTTGTAAAGTTCAGCTGTAGCATCAATTCTATTGGAGTAGTATTGATTAATTGTAGTTCCGTTGCTTAACAATTTGGAAGTTCCCAAAAGCAAACCCACTTTTTGGCTCGGAACTAAAGAAATGTTATCAAAAACTTTATCTTTTGTGTTCTTTTCTATTGTAAAATTTGACCAAATAACGAATAAGGCACAAAGCCCTATAAATATTACCATTGGTAATATTATTCTTTTTAAAATTAGATTTTTAGTCCTCATATTGTGTTTTTTTAAAATGAAGAAGGCCAATCGTTTTTAACCCAACGAATTTTATTGTAGGTTTGGATTTGCTTTGCCTTTATTTCAATATTTTTTTCTTGCCCTTCTAATAATTTTAGTTCGCGCGAATTAATTAGAAATACCGAACCATCTCCATTCATGAAGCGTATATTTTCGCCATTGAGTAACTGCTCGTACAATGTAATGTTTTTTTCGGTCAGTTCCGTCTGGTATTTATAATTTTCAAACAAATTTTGATATTGTAGTAGTTTAAGATTTAACTCGTTTTCTTTTTGTAAAAAATCTAACTCATTCTGTTGTATTTTGAGCTTAGTATTTTGGTAATCTGCTCTTTCGGTTCGCATAAAAATTGGGACTTCCAATTTTAAGCCATATTGGAAATCATCTTGAAAAAGAGGCGTAAATTGCCAGTTATCTTTTCGAATAAAATTATAAGTGAAATCTAATTTTGGAAGTAAGCTTTGAAATTTAACTTTTTTTTCGATTTCCAAAAATTTCTGTTTATTTCTGTAATACTGTAAAGCGAAATGGTTTTCGGGAATTTGATTGTCCAATGGTAACTCTGGCAATGTGAGTACTGTTTCAGGGATTATCTCCTCCGGAATTTGTACCAAAGTGTTTTCATCGGTCCATAAAAAAACAGAAAGATCTAAGGTAGCGTTTTTAAAACCTGTCTTTGCCTCATTCACTTTCAATTCAAAAAGCTGAACCTGAGCTAATGCTTCTGTTGTATCAATAGCTGGTCTTTCGCCAAGTTCGTAGGCACGGCGTATCATTTTTAATCTTGCGAGATTACCTTTGTAGGCATTTTCATTAATCTTCAAAACCTCATAGGTTTTCCACCAATCAATATAGGAATTATGAGCTTCTAACATCAAATCGTTGATAAGTAAATTTTGCTCGTTTTCAGTCATTTTTGAAAAAACTTGGGCTTGCTGAATTGTAGCTCTTCTCTTATCGAAAAGTAAACCTTTTGCTAAAGGAATCTCTATTCCAAGCTGTTGAATATTCCCTTTGGTATCACTATTATTGAGTTTTTTACCATCCAAATCATTGATGTTACCTAGCAAAGTAACACCGTACCAAGTTGGAATTTCAATGCCGATCCTTTTTTCGGTATAGTACTCTGTTCCTCCAATTACTTTTTCTCCTACTTTACCTGAAATTACAGGATCGAGGCTTCCTTTTGAGGCTTGTATTTGGTTTTTGGCGATCTGATTTTGAAGATTCGCTTGTTTTATAATGGGATGGAATTTTCTAACGGTTGCTAGAAACTCTTGTTGCGAAAAAATTGTTTGTGCAGAAAACCAAGGCATTAGCAATAAAAAAGTTATGCACCAGATTTTAGGGTTATTTTTTCTGTTCATCTTTTTTAGTTTGATCTTCTTTTACTTCGTAATAATCAGGTGGAAAACCGTTGATGTTTCTCCAGATTTCGTACCAAACAGGGACGTCGTTAAGAATAGCAATACCATGGGTCGCCGTCCCAATGCGTATAGATTTTGGCCAAGGTTTGTGAGATGGATCCTCTAAGACAATTGCTTTGAAGTAACCATTGTTACTAATATTTTTCTCTACTACCAGAACTTTACCAGAAAAAGTTCCGTAACTTGAGTTGGGCCATCCGGAAAACACAATTGATGGATAACCATCGAATGTGAAAATAATTTTTTGTCCGGGTTTTATCAAAGGTAAATCTACTGGTTTTATATAGATTTCAGAAACGTATTGTGCCTTGTCAGGAACAACAGTGGCAATAGCTTCTCCATCTTTTAATATTTCTCCGATCCCTGCCTTACTGATATTGATGACCTGCCCATCCTGTGAAGCAATAATATAATACAAACCGCGTCTCACTTTATAATTGGTTACTTGGTTTTGCAATTTTGCAATTTCGGCATCACTACCTGCAACAGAAGATAAATTGCTATACCTATCACCTTCTATTTTGTTTATTTTTTCTGTGTATTCTTGTAATACAGAGCTTTGCTCAATATTATTGTTTAGAATTTCTTGTTGCGTAACAAGGATTTTGTTTTCTGCACCTATTTTCTTAGCGTTAATATTTTGATAGGCAACACTTCGTTGCTGAAGTTGGGTGAGAGAGACCAAGCCTTCGTTATACATCTTGGTTTGGCGATCGTATTGATCTTTAGCTAATTTCAATTCGTTGTTAATAGCTTGTAATTCAGATTGTTCAGCTTTTAGCTTGCTTTGTAGTTGGTTAACTTTATTTTGAAGTTGAGTTATCTTTAAATCCTTTGCTTTGTTAAGGGCTACAGCTTGGTTATTCGTGGTAGAAATCTTTGAAGAATAATAATCCCTCATATTTTTTTTGGCTTCAACTTGTTGTTCGGTTCGTTCTACCAATTGAGGATCCATATAATCTTCTTTAATTTCGGAAATTTGAAGTATGGTATCTCCTTTTTTTACTTGGTCGCCGTTTTTTACATACCACTTTACGATTTTACCTGGAATAGGTGAGTTAAGAGCTTGTGGACGCTGTTCCTGATAAAGAGTGGTTATTTGTCCTTTTGTCTTAATGTTTTGAGTCCAAGGAAGAAATAACCCGACAGTTACAAATGCTAAAAATAACCAAAACATAAACTTAACGTTTGTTTTTTGGTTGATTTTGTAAATGGTTTGATATGATTTGTATTGAGTGTACATGAGTAAGAAATTACAGTTTTTTGATATTTCCATCCTTCAATTCGAAAACAGTATCGTAAATTCCAGAATAATCATTGGCCTTACCAATAATAATAATCGTCCTGCTTGCAGATAATTGACTTAAATAACTCTTTATTTGCTCTTTTATATCTTCATTAAAGCCTTCTAACGGATCTTGTAGAACTAAAATTCGTTTGTTGCCGACCAAAGCTCTTAAAAGTAAAATTAATTTTTTGGTTGTGTAAGACAATCTTCTATCCGAAGCTTTTATACTGGTTAAAAAACCATCTGTAAATAACCCCGAAAAATTATCTATACCTAAGTTTTTTGATATTTCTATTATTTCTTGAGTTTTAATCTGGGTGTCTCCCATATTAATATTGTCCAAAACATTGCCATTGACAAGTTCTAAATCCTCTGTATAAAGACCAATGTATTTTCTGAGTTGAGATTTTTGGAAATTCTGTAATGGGATGTCATCCAGAAATATAGTCCCGGAAAATGGTTTATATAATCCCGAAATAATATTCATCAGCAAAGATTTTCCAGATCCTTGTTTTCCTTTAACAAGTGTAATTTGGTTGCGGGGAATGTAGAAGCTAAGACCATTGAGCAAAGGTTGGCTTTCGTCGAAACCAAATTTTACGTTTTGTAATTCTACAGCAAATCCGTTCTGTTCATTGTCTGGAATAATACTTCCTGATGTTTCCTCTTTCATATCCAAAATTTTGGATAGCTTGGTAAGAGAAGTGATAACATCATAGTATTTTTCTAAACTTTTGATTAATTTCTCTACCGCGGTCATAATTGTAAGAACTACGATTTCTGTTGCAATAAAAGCACCTATGTTTATTTTTTGATTAATAAGTAGGTATGTTCCCAAAAGCAACATAATCACCGTGATCGTTACTTTGAAGAAGATAATAGCTCTGTATTGTAACATTAAAATTTTGAAATGAGCTGTTCTAAAATTAATGTAGCCTAGTAATTTTCTATCGGTTTCTTCTGTATGGGTTTGAAGAAATGCATTGATTTTGAAACTTTTGATGTCGCGGGAAATGTCTTCAAGCCAAGCTGCAACTGCATACTTTTGGTCACTTTCTTCTAAGCTTGTCGCAATACCTTGATCTTTGGTTATGTTAAAAATGACCAACACAATAAGGAGTATAAAAATAGAAAAAACTATAAAGTATGGATGGTAAAACGAAAGTAAGAGCAAACCAAATATAATTTGGATAAGAGCAACAGGAAGATCTAATAATATTTTAGAAACACCTTTTTGTAAGTTTTGGGTATCAAAAAATCGGTTAACTAATTCTGGTAAATAGTATTGATGGGCACTAGTTAGTTCAATTTTGGGTAATTTTTCTGCAATTGCAAGGGCATATTGAACAAAAATCTTCTGCTGGATTTTTTCAATAATTTCCATTACCCTAACTTGGAAATGGCCTGATAGAAATGTACCTAAAGCAACCAGCCCAATCAAAACATATATTGAGGTGGCCATTGTTGCTCCAAAAGCGTAGTTGATAATAGCCTGTATGCCTAAAGGAACGGATAAACTTACTAAACCACTTAGAATGGCGTAGAAATAAATGTTTAATATATCTCTTTTTTCAGTTGCAAGAAAAGAAAGTAGTTTTTTTGAATAATTCTCTTTTACCATAAAGAATTTTCTGCAAATATAAATGACAAGAGGAAATTATCAAATTGATTCTTTCTATTACTGATTAAGGTTGATCAAGAATTTAGTTTCAGGGAGTAAAAGATTCTTAGATTATAAATCAAATCCATTAGGAAACGCCTTTTTTCTAAAAATAAAGAGCAAAACAGCACCAACCGTGATAGAAGAGTCAGCTACATTGAAAATATATTTGAAGAACTCCAAATGTTTTCCTCCAATGATTGGCCAACTTTCGGGAACATACCAATCCACCATTGGGAAATGGAGCATATCCACAACACAGCCTTTCATAAAATGCGAGTATCCTTCTCCGAAAGCAACAAATTTTGAAAGTCCGCCATAACCAATCCATTGATTAACTTCTGGATCATAGACTGTTCCACTGTCGAAAATGAGTCCGTAGAACATTCCGTCCAGTAAATTTCCAATTGCTCCCGAAAAAATCATTGCCATTGGAATTAGTAGATAATTTGAGGTTTGACCTTCTTTGATCCACTTACGGAAAAGGTAAATCATTCCACCAATTAATATGATTCTTACAATCACTAAAAAGTACTTTCCAATCAATCCTCCAAACTGAAATCCATAGGCCATTCCAGGATTTTCAACAAAGGTTAATCTTGCCCAATCTTGTCCCAAAATAGGAATGCTTTCTCCAAGTTGAAAATGGGTTTTGACATAGATTTTCGAAAGTTGGTCAATCAATAGGATGATAAAAGTTACTAAAGCTATTTTTTTCATTTTCTTGTAAAAAGTAAAATGTACAAAGTACAAATGTTTGAAACTAATCTTTTGATTTGAAAGGTTTGGTGGACTTCTTAACGGTAGGTTTGAAGTCTTTTTTCTGGGGTGGTTTTGCGTTACGAGTGTGAAATTTTTCGAACTTAATACCCATTTCTTTTAGCGTACTTTTCAGAGCGCTAAGTTCCATTTGATTTTTCGGATGTACTATGATAGATTCCATATTTTTCTTTGTTTTTGTGAAATGCACAATGTTAAAAGTACCGAATTATTTAATTTTGACTACTAATTGTCTCGTTTCTCGTTTCTCGTTTCTTGTATCTATATATTTATTTCCTCGAAAGTTCGTCCAATCTTCTTCGGTCTTTTTCGCTGAGGTCGTCTAATCCTTTAGGTCCCATCTTGTCAAGTATCGCATCAATCTCCTTTTCTCTTTCTCTTTTTTGGGAGTTGTATCGGTCATCGATGGTATAATTTCTGGTTTTGTCTGGCGATATTTTTTCTTTGATCTCTTTTCTGAAGAAAAAGGCAAAAATAACAATTACAGCTCCAATAATAAGTATCGTTTCCATCTTTTTAAATAAAATGTAAAATGTACAAAGTACAATGTAATTCGGATGAAAATACACTATACTTTGTACATTTTATTTTGTACATCGTACAATTTATCGTTGCATATTCTTAGCCTCAATGCTCAATGTTGCATGAGGAACAGCTTTCAATCTCTCTTTAGGAATTAATTTTCCTGTAACTCTACATACTCCGTAAGTTTTGTTTTCGATACGGATAAGCGCATGCTTGAGGTCACGGATAAATTTTTCCTGTCTTCCAGCAAGAATTGCATTTTGTTCCTTGCTTAAAGTTTCAGCACCTTCTTCAAATGCTTTGAAGGTTGGTGAAGTGTCATCGGTTCCATTGTTTTGGTCATTAACGAAGTTTTCGTTAATCATCGCCAAATCCTTTTCTGCTTTTTCTATTTTTTGTTGAATCAATTCTTTGAATTCCTTCAAGTCAGCATCACTGTACCTTTGTCTGTCGTCTGCCATAGTGTTTTTAATTTGAAAATTTTTTAATTCAAAATTTGAAAACTATTTATTTTTTAGCCATTCTCAAATGGGCTCATTTTCAGATTCTCAAATTTTGTCAATGTTTACTTTAAATTTTTCTTCATCAATCTCGATTTCGTTAAAAATCGGTAGTGAATTTACAAATTCTATTCCATTTGACAAGACTTCCGAAGATATATATTGACTATTGTTAATAAGTTCTTGTTTAAATGGACAGCTCTCTTCTAAACTAATTGATATTCTATCAGTTAGATCAAAATCTTTTTCTTTTCTAAGGTTCTGAATTCTATTGATGAATTCTCTCGCGATACCTTCAGATTTTAGTTCGTCGGTAATGGTTAAATCCAAAGCAACCGTCAGTTTTCCTTCGCTTGCTACTGTCCAACCTGGGATGTCTTTTGTTGAAATCTCTACATCATCTAACGAAATTTCATAACCCGAAATTGTAGCGGTGCCTTCTTTTTCTAACGCTGAAATTTGTTCTGAAGTGAAATTTTGAATTTCTCCAGCCACCATTTTCATATCTTTTCCTAATCTTGAACCTAAAGTTTTGAAATTAGGCTTGATTTGTTTTACAATTAAATGTGAAGCTTCTTCGGCATCAATTAAATCCAATTCTTTGACGTTCACTTCTTGTTTGATTAATTCCGAAACGGCTAAGATTTGCTCTTGCGTTTTCTTGTCCATCACCGGAATCATCACTTTTTGAAGCGGTTGACGAACCTTGATGTTTTCTTTCTTTCTTAAAGAGAATACCATTGAAGTCAATTGTTGAGCCAAATGCGTTTTGTCCAGCAAATCTTGGTCAATTTTGCTTTCGTCTGCAACAGGGAAGTCGGTCAAATGAACGGATTCTGCATTTTCTTTTCCAGTCGCTGAGTTCAAATCCTGATACAATTGGTCCATAAAGAACGGTGCAATTGGAGCAGATAATTTCGCAACGGTTTCCAAACAAGTATAAAGTGTTTGGTAAGCTGAAATTTTATCTTCAGAATAATCGCCTTTCCAGAAACGTCTTCTACATAATCTTACATACCAGTTACTTAAGTTGTCATTCACAAAAGTATTGATGGCTCTTGCGACTTTCGTAGGTTCGTAATCTTCGTAGAATGCTTTGACGTCTTTTATCAATAAATTTAATTCAGATAAAATCCAACGGTCGATTTCTGGTCTGTTTTCAACGTCTTTTTCTTCATATTTAAATCCGTCAACATTGGCGTACAAAGCGAAGAAAGAGTAGGTGTTGTAAAGTGTTCCGAAGAATTTTCTTCTCACTTCATCAATTCCTTCTAAATCGAATTTCAAATTTTCCCAAGGATTCGCGTTGGAAATCATATACCAACGTGTTGCATCGGGACCATAAATCGCTAAAGTTTCAAATGGGTCCACTGCGTTCCCCAAACGTTTGGACATTTTTTGACCGTTTTTGTCCAAAACTAAACCATTAGAAACCACATTTTTATAAGCAACGGAATCGAAAACTGTTGTTCCAATTGCGTGAAGTGTATAGAACCAACCACGAGTTTGGTCAACACCTTCTGCGATAAAATCTGCAGGGAAAGCTTTGTTTTGGTCAATCAATTCCTTGTTTTCGAAAGGATAATGCAATTGTGCATAAGGCATTGAACCTGAGTCGAACCATACGTCAATCAGGTCGCTTTCACGCTTCATTGGTTTTCCAGACTCGGAAACCAAAACAATCGCATCTGCAATATTTTTGTGTAAATCAATCTGAGCGTAGTTTTCTTCAGACATGTTCCCCACTTCAAAATTTTGGAATGGATTTTCAGTCATCAAACCAGCTGAAATCGATTTTTCAATTTCATTCTTTAATTCTTCAACCGAACCGATGATTATTTCTTCTTTCAAATCGTCTGTTCTCCAGATTGGCAATGGAATTCCCCAATAACGAGAACGAGAAAGATTCCAATCGTTCACATTTTCTAACCAATTCGCAAAACGACCTTCTCCAGTTGATTTTGGCTTCCAGTTGATTTCTTTATTTAAATTCACCAAACGCTCTCTAACAGCGGTCATTTTTACAAACCAAGAATCCAAAGGATAATATAAAACAGGTTTGTCCGTTCTCCAACAATGTGGATAGCTGTGAACGTATTTTTCTACCTTAAAGGCTTTGTTTTCAGTCTTTAAAAGAATGGCTAATTCTACATCCCAAGATTTTTCAGGTGCAGTTCCATCATCGTAATATTCGTTTTTGATGTATTTCCCACTGAATAATTCAGGAACGTTTTCCCCTTCAATAAATTTACCTTGAAGGTCCACCAAAGGCACCAAATTATCATTAACATCTTTCACCAACATTGGCGGAATTCCATTCTCTTTAGCAACACGAGCATCGTCCGCACCAAAAGTTGGCGCAATGTGTACGATTCCGGTTCCGTCTTCTGTGGTTACAAAATCACCAACAATCACGCGGAATGCAGATTCAGGATTTTCCGCAGGTAAAAACCAAGGAATTAACTGTTCATATTCAGTTCCAGCCAATTGCTCTCCTGTAAATTCAGCTAAAATTTGATAAGGAATGGTTTTGCTTTCAGAAGTATAGTTTGCAAAGTCTTCATCAGTTCCTTCTGCATATTTTTTACCAAAATTCTTCGCTAAAAGAACTCTTGCCAAAATAATATTAATCGGTTCAAACGTATACTGATTGAAAGTCTTCACTAAAACATATTCGATGTCTCTACCAACAGCTAAAGCCGTGTTAGATGGCAAAGTCCAAGGAGTGGTCGTCCAAGCGAGAATGCTCAAATTAGATTCAAGATTCGAGATTCGAGACGCGAGACTTTCGGACAATTTTTTAACTTTAAACTGAGCAACGATGGTCGTATCAGAAACGTCTCTGTACGTTCCAGGTTGGTTCAATTCGTGAGAAGACAATCCTGTTCCTGCTTTTGGAGAATATGGTTGAATGGTATAACCTTTATACAACAAATTTTTGTCGTACAACTGCTTCAATAACCACCAAACAGTTTCCATATATTTTGGTTCGTAGGTGATGTATGGATGTTGCAAATCTACCCAATATCCGATTTTTTCGGTAAGGTCGTTCCAAACGTCTGTGTATCGCATTACTGCATTACGACAAGCTTCGTTATACTCTTCAATGGTAATTTTTTTACCGATATCTTCTTTGGTGATGCCTAATTCCTTTTCAACACCCAATTCTACAGGAAGACCATGCGTGTCCCAACCTGCTTTACGGAAAACTTGCTTCCCATTTTGAGTTTGGAAACGGCAAAAAATATCTTTAATCGCTCTTGCCATAACGTGATGAATTCCCGGCATTCCGTTTGCGGAAGGTGGTCCTTCATAGAAAACAAATTCTGGTTGTCCTTTACGGATTTCAACAGATTTTTTAAAAGTTTGGTTTTCGTTCCAAAATTTTGAAACGTTATCTGCAACAGCAGTAAGATTGAGATTTTTATATTCTGTGAACTTCTTCATTTTCAGTCGATTCAAAAATATTTTTTTCGTTAAATAAGTTTGCGAATATACGGAATTTGCGCGAAATATTGAAGTTAAATTTTTTGTTTTTTACTATATCTTTTGAGGTGCGATTTCATATTGTTTTGTGAATGTTTTCTTGAATATCGAAATGAATGTTTTCAATAAAAATTGTACTTTTGAAATAACAAAAAAGCATAACATTGTCACTGAAACCCGCTATTGAGTTTGCATCTATTGATGAAATAAAAAAAGTTCAAGAACAGAAGCTGAAAGAACTGTTGGTATATCTTCAGCAGAATTCTAAGTTTTATCAAAATCTTTTTGAGAAGCATCAGATTAATATTCAAAAAATTAACAGCCTTGAAGATGTGCAAAAAATTCCAACGACTTCAAAAGAAGATTTGCAAAAATACAATGATGATTTCTTTTGTATTCCCAAATCAAAAATTGTCGATTACAGTACCACTTCGGGAACTTTAGGTGACCCAGTTACTTTTGGTCTTTCCGATGGTGATTTAGAACGATTGTCTTACAACGAGGCAATTTCTTTCGCTTGTTCGGGGATTAAAGAAGGAGATTTGGTTCAGATGATGACGACCATCGACAAGCGTTTTATGGCCGGTTTGGCTTATTTCCTTGGACTCCGAAAATTGGGAGCCAGTGTTATCAGAATGGGACCTGGAATTCCTGAATTGCAATGGGATTCCATCTTAAGGTATCAACCGAAATTTTTAGTTACAGTACCATCTTTTCTTTTAAAAATGATTGAATACGCTGAAAATCACGGGATTGATTATAAAAATACATCCGTTTATGGTGCTATTTGTATTGGAGAAAGTTTGAGGAATCAAGATTTTTCGCATTCGGAGTTGGCAAGAAAGATTGAAGAAAAATGGGATATTCAATTGTTTTCTACTTATGCTTCGACGGAAATGAGCACTGCTTTTCCTGAATGCGAACATCAAAAGGGAGGTCATCACCATCCTGAATTGATTATCGCGGAAATTTTGGATGATGAAGAAAAACCTGTATCAGAGGGAGAAAACGGAGAATTGGTGATTACGACTTTGGGCGTTGAAGCTTTGCCTTTGCTTCGTTTTAAAACCGGAGACATGGTGAAAGCGCATTATGAACCTTGCGAATGTGGACGGACAACGATGAGGTTAGGACCGATTGTGGGTCGAAAAAAACATATGATTAAATATAAAGGAACCACCCTTTATCCTCCTGCAATGAACGATATTTTGAATGGTTTCAGTGAAATTTTATTTTATCAAATTGTTATTAAAAGCAATGATATTGGGACGGATGAAATTTTGGTTAAGATAAGTTCCGAAAACGACACTGACGAATTTTTGAAAGAAGTCAAAGACCGATTCCGAGCAAAATTGAGAGTAAGTCCGAAAATCGAATTATACCCCAAAGATGAATTAATGAAAGAAGTTTTCGATCCCAAAAGTCGCAAACCGATTAACTTTGTGGATTTGAGATAAAGCATGATTTTTAACATATAATTCGGTTTTGGATTTTATTTGGAAAGGTGGAAATTCGTAATTCACTAAAAAATAAAATATGAAAAAATTAGCGTTTAGTTTTCTGCTTGCAATGAGCGTGTTTTTAATGGCTCAGGAAGTGAACCCCCAAGTAATATTTGTTAAAGGAGATTTTAACATTTTGAAAAGCCAAAGTGAAGTTAATATTGAGGTTAATTTTGACAATGTTTTGTTTTTGAAGGATAATTATTCCGAAGCAGAGTATCTTGCTCGAAGAAAAAAAGATTTGATAGAGAATCCTAAAAGGGGAGAGCAGGGGTGGTTGAAGTGGAATGCAGAATGGGAGAAGTACAAGACTGAAGAGTACTTAAATTATTTCTTAAAGGGATTGAGTAAATCTTCTAAGAATATTAAATTCTCAAAAGGTATTCACTCCAACTACACTATAATTGTTGACACAAAATGGGTGTTTCCTGGTTGGGATGCTGGACTGTTTGGTCAAGAAGCCAAACTTAGTGGCATGCTTAGGGTGGTGAAAACGGATGATCCTACAGTTGTGGTAACTGAAATTGAAATGAAGGAATTTGATGAATATGTGAAGAATGATCAATTTGTGATGGAATATGGAAGGATTGCTGGCGCCTATCAAGCGCTTGGAAAATTTGTATCAAGAGAAATAAGGAAATAAAAAAGGCGGTCAAATTGAACCGCCTTCTGTTTTTTTATATAATATTTCTTTATAGTTCTATCTTTCCATCAGCTTCAATTAACGAAGCAAGATTTCGAATAACATGTTCATGTTTTTTGACGAATGGATTGTCTTTGTTCCAAACATAACCTGCTAATACAGCGCATATTTTTTGTTTAATATCTGGGTTTTCAGGTTGGTGGAAGAACAGTTTTTGTAAATTTCCAGTGTACCATTCCTGAACATAAGTCGTGAAAACCTTAACACCAGAAAGAATATATTCAGAATATTCTTTTTCCCAATCTACTGATTCTCCTTTTAGTTGTTTTGCAGCAAGTTTTGCAGCAAGCATTCCGCTTTCTGTCGCGAAAGCCATTCCAGAGGAGAAAACAGGGTCAAGGAATTCGGATGCATTTCCTGTCAGTGCATAGCCATCTCCATAAAGTTGTTTAACAGCACAAGAGTAATTGGTCAAACGTTTCGGCTCGAATAAGAAATCTACGTCGCCAAAACGTTTTACGTAATAATCTGATTTGGCAATGGCATTTCTCAACGCTTCTGTAGTATCCCCATTTTCAGATAATTTGTTAATCCATTCTGTTGGCCCTACGATTCCAACGCTGGTATTTCCATTAGAAAACGGAATTACCCAAAGCCAAACTTGAGTTTCCAAAATATCAAAAGAAATCTGTGTTCCTTCTACTCCTTCTTCTCTGTTGATGTCCTTCACATGCGTAAAAATAGAAGAGTGAGGATCTAATTTTGAAGGTTTTTCTAAATCGAGAAGCCTTGGAAGAACTCTTCCGTAACCACTACTGTCAATTACAAATTTTGCATGAATTTTTTTGGTGTTCCCATCTTTATCCTTAACTGTTGTAATAGAGTCAGAACCATTGAATTGGATATCCGTTACTTCAGTTTCGAATTCGATATCAATTCCTTTCTTAACGACTTCTTGAGCCATCACATTATCGAAATCATCACGTGGAACTTGCCATGTCCAATCCCAACCTTCTCCAAATTTATCACTGAAATCGAATAAGCAAATTTCGTTACCTCTTATAAAACGAGCTCCAAACTTTTTCTCAAATCCTTGGCTATCCAATGCATTAAAAAGACCAGCTTCATCGAAATGGTCCATTACTCTAGGAATTAGACTTTCGCCAATAACAAAACGTGGAAATTTTGCTTTTTCTACCACTTTTACTCTGACTCCATTGTTATGGAGGTAAGAAGATGAAACGCAGCCAGAAGGACCAGCTCCTATCACAAGAACATCACAATATTCATCATTCATAATTAAATGTTTTTTTTAATATCTTTGTTGCAAAATTAGTTACAAAATAATTGATTTGTTGTAGGTTTTTACTTTTTTTAATCAAAATTTAATGATATTAGTCAGTAATTTAAAAATCGGGGACTTTCAGGACGTGATTTTTAAAAATGAAAAAATAGAATTGGATAATTCTATAATTGAGAAAGTTGAGAAAAGTTTTCAATTTTTACAGGAGTTTTCAAAACAGAAAGTAATTTATGGAGTCAATACGGGTTTCGGTCCAATGGCGCAATATAGAATACCGGAAGAAGACAAAAATCAATTACAATATAATTTAATACGGAGTCACTCTTCAGGAGTGGGAACTCCGCTAAAACCAAAAGCTGCAAAAGCTGCCATGTTGGCGAGGCTTAATACGCTTTCTCAGGGGAAATCTGCAGTGCATCCTTCGGTTATTATCTTATTGAAAGAATTGATTAATAGAGATATTACCCCTCTTATTTTCGAACATGGAGGTGTGGGTGCGAGTGGTGATTTGGTTCAGTTGGCGCACTTGGCTTTAGTTCTTATTGGTGAAGGTGAAGTTTTCTACAAAGGAGATCGCAGACCAACTTCAGAAGTTTTTGAAATCGAAAATCTTCAGCCCATTAAAGTGCATCTTCGAGAAGGAATCAGCTTGATGAACGGGACATCCGTAATGTCAGGAATCGGAATTCTTAATACTTATAATACTAAGAAGTTAATAGATGTTTCTGTGAGGCTTTCTTGTGCGATTAACGAGATTGTTCAAGCTTACGATGACCATTTTTCATTTTCTCTCAATGCTACCAAAAAGCATGATGGTCAGCAAAAAATTGCGGAAAAGATGCGTCAATATCTATCAGACAGTCAATTAATCCGTAAAAGGGAAGACCACTTATATAATAGTGAAACTAAGGAAGAAATTTTTAAAGATAAAGTTCAGGAATATTACTCTTTGAGATGTGTTCCTCAAATTTTGGGTCCTGTTTTGGATACTTTAGAATTTTCCGAAAGGATCTTAGAAGACGAGATTAATTCTGCGAATGATAATCCAATTATTATCCCAGAAGAAGAACACGTTTATCACGGAGGTAATTTCCATGGTGATTATGTTTCTTTGGAAATGGACAAGCTGAAATTGGTGGTGACTCGTCTTACGATGCTTGCCGAAAGACAATTGAACTATCTCATGAACTCTAAAATCAATGAGATTCTTCCTCCATTTGTTAATTTGGGTCGATTAGGATTCAATTTTGGGATGCAAGGAGTACAGTTTACGGCAGTCTCTACAACAGCAGAAAATCAAACTCTTTCTACTTCGATGTACATTCATAGTATTCCTAATAATAATGACAACCAGGATATTGTGAGCATGGGGACTAATGCGGCGGTTATTTGTGAGAAGGTGGTTGACAATGCGTACGAAGTATTAGCGATTGAGTTGATTACTGTGGTTCAGGCCATAGAAGTGATGAATTTTCAAGATAAGATTTCGACTTCTACGAAGGAGCTTTATAATGATATCCGTGAAATCGTTCCTCCTTTCAAAGAGGATTTGATTATGTATCCTTTTGTTGAAAAAGTCAAGAATTATTTAATTAAAAATTACGTACTATGAAGTGTGCGATAATCACTGGAGGTTCCAGAGGAATTGGAAGAGCTATTTGTATTAAGTTGGCAGAAGAAGGTAATTATCATTTGCTTATTAATTATACTTCTAATGAAACTGCTGCCAAAGAAACATTGGAGCAAGTTAAAGCATTGGGAGCGTCAGGTGAAATTCTAAAGTTTGACGTTTCTAATATGGAAGAGACGACAGCTGTATTAGAAAAATGGCAATCAGATAATCCTGATTCTTTAGTGGAAATTGTTGTTAATAATGCTGGAATCACCAGAGATGGATTGTTTATGTGGATGAAATCAGAAGATTGGAATTCGGTTATTAATACCAGTCTTAATGGTTTTTTCAATGTGACTAATTTTTTCATTCAGAAAATGTTGCGTAATAAATATGGTAGGATTATTAACATGGTATCTGTATCTGGTTTGAAGGGAACACCTGGGCAAACTAATTATTCTGCAGCTAAAGCAGCTTTGATTGGCGCAACTAAGGCACTTGCTCAAGAAGTTGCAAAAAGAAATATTACGGTTAACGCAGTGGCTCCAGGTTTTATCAAAACCGATATGACACAAGAATTTAATGAAGATGAATTGAAAGCGATGATTCCTGCTAATCGTTTTGGAGAGGCAGAAGAGGTAGCTGATTTGGTTGCTTTCTTGGCTTCGAGAAAATCTTCGTATATTACTGGAGAAGTTATTAATATCAACGGAGGAATTTATTCATAACAAAAAATGGAGAATAGGGTAGTTATCACCGGAATGGGAATTTACTCTTGCCTTGGACTTAGTTTGGATGAGGTAAAGGAATCGCTTTTTAAAGGAAAATCAGGGATTGTTTTTAGTCAAGAAAGAAAAGACTTTGGATTTCGTTCTGGATTAACAGCAACTGTTCCAAAACCCGATTTGAAGAATCTTCTTAATCGGAGACAGCGAATTAGCATGGGTGAGGAGAGCGAGTACGCGTATATGGCAACTTTGGATGCTTTCAAGAGTGCGGGCATTGACCAAGACTTTTTGGATCATAATGAAGTAGGTATTTTTTATGGTAACGACAGTGTTTCTCAGGCGATTATTGAAGCAACGGACATTGTAAGAGAAAAGAAAGATACTACATTGATGGGTTCTGGTGCGATTTTCAAATCCATGAATTCTACTGTAACTATGAATCTTTCAACTATTTTTAAGTTGAGAGGAATCAATATCACTGTTAGTGCAGCTTGTGCAAGCGGTTCGCATTCTTTGGGATTAGCTTACTTAATGATTAAAAATGGACTTCAGGATATAGTTGTTGCAGGAGGAGCTCAGGAGACCAATAAATATGGAATGGCGAGTTTTGACGGATTAGGCGTTTTTTCTTTGAAGGAAAGCGAGCCCGAAAAAGCTTCAAGGCCTTTTGATGCAGGTCGAGATGGATTGATTCCAAGTGGAGGAGCAGCAACTTTGATCGTTGAAAGCTATGAAAGCGCTATGAGAAGGGGAGTTCCGATTATTGCCGAGATTATGGGTTATGGCTTTTCTTCTAATGGAGGACATATTTCTACTCCTAACGTTGATGGACCAGCTCTTGCGATGGAACGCTGTTTGGAAAGCGCTAAAATGAAACCTGAAGATATTGATTATATCAATGCTCACGCGACTTCGACACCAATTGGAGACGCCAACGAAGCTCAGGCAATTTATCGAATTTTTGGAGGTGAAGTTCCAGTGAGTTCTACAAAATCCATGACGGGTCATGAGTGTTGGATGGCTGGAGCAAGTGAAGTGATTTACTCGATTTTGATGATGCAAAATGATTTTGTCGCTCCCAATATTAATTTGGAGAATCCAGACGACGATGCAAAAAAAATAAATCTGATCACTCAAACCAAAAGTCAAAAAATTGACGTATTTTTGTCGAATTCCTTTGGGTTTGGTGGAACTAACTCCGCTTTAATAGTTAAAAAATTTGACAAATAAAACACGATATTTTTATGGAAAGAGGAAATATTATTTCGATTGTAAATGATTTTCTGGTTAATGAGTTCGAGGTAGATGCAGCGGAAATTAAGAATGATGCACCTCTGAAAGAAACTTTGGGGTTAGATAGCTTGGACTATATTGACCTTGTAGTGGTCATCGAGAGTAATTTCGGTGTGAAGTTAGGAGAAGCCGACTTCAAAGCAATGGTCACATTTGATGATTTTTATAATGCAATCGAGCAAAAAGTAGCAGAAAAGGTAGAGGCTTAATTCATCTACTTTATTCACAAGCAAAAATCTTATATTCTTACCGTCCTTTTAAAAATTTATACCATGGCAAAATGGAGTGGAAAATCGAGGGGAACATTAGTAGGATATAAGATTTTTGTTTTTTTTATTAAAAATGTCGGAGTCAGAGCTGCTTATTCAATTTTATACTTTGTTGCTTCTTATTACTTTTTATTCCTGACCAAGAGCAACAGATATCCTTTTTATTATTTTAGAAAGCGTTTGGGTTGGAGTTATTGGAAGTCCAAACGAGCTTTGTTTCAAAATTATTTGGTTTTTGGGAAGACCATCATTGACAAAACAGCCATTTCATCGGGGTTGAGAAACCGTTTTACGTATGAATTCGATGGGATTGAAAATCTCAAAAAAATGATGGCTGACAAAAAAGGAGGAGTTCTTATCAGTGCGCACATCGGTAATTTTGAAATTGCAGAGCGTTTTTTCGCGGAAATAGACTTTGATTATCAAATCAATTTGGTGACAACAGATTTGGAGCATAGCGTTATTAAGGAATATTTAGAAAGTGTTTCTGATAAAAAAAGTACAATAAAGTTTATTTTTATCAAAGACGATATGTCTCATATTTTTGAGATTAACAGAGCTCTTTCTGAAAATGAGTTGATTTGTTTCACAGGAGATCGCTACTTTGAAGGTTCCAAATTTTTAGAAGAAAAACTATTAGGTCAGTCTGCTAAATTTCCTGCAGGTCCTTTTCTTATTGCTTCACGGCTAAATGTACCAGTAGCATTTGTTTACGTTATGAAGGAACCCAAGCTTCATTATCATTTGTTTGCAAGGATAACCGAAGTAAAGCATCGTGATGCTCAAGGACTTCTGAAATCATATACAGAGAATCTTGAGAGCATGCTACAATTGTATCCTTTGCAGTGGTTTAACTATTTTGATTTTTGGGACCAAGTAGATCACCATAGTGATAAATCGTAATGCATAGAATATAATTTCGATATCTTCTAAGTATTAAATTGACCTTGATAAAGTGAATTATCAATCAAAAAATCCCTATTTTTGGGTAATACAATCTTTTTAAGTGACAAAAGAATTTGACATAGTAGTAATTGGAAGCGGACTTGGTGGATTGGTGTCGGCAGTAATTCTTGCAAAGGAAGGATTTAGCGTTTGTGTACTTGAAAAGAATAATCAATTCGGTGGAAATCTACAGACTTTTTCCCGAGATAAAATGATTTTCGATACAGGAGTGCATTATATTGGTGGACTTGCTGAAGGACAAAATCTCAACCAATACTTCACTTATTTGGGAATTATGGACAAGCTCAAGCTTAAAAAGCTTGAGGATATAGGATTTGACCGAATTACGTTCGGAGATGATGCGATAGAATATCCTCACTCCCAAGGCTACGATAATTTTGTGGAACAATTAGCAAAGTTTTTTCCAGAAGAGCGTGAGAATTTAGAACGTTATGTGAAAGAAATTCAAGCTGTTTGCAATAAGTTTCCAAGATATAATTTGATAGGAGCAGACCGTTATGATGATGATTTGTTGTATATTAATGCAGCAGATTTTATCAAAGAAATTACTCCTAACAAAAGGCTTCAAGATGTTTTGTATGGCTCTAATTTTCTTTATGCGGGAATTGCAGAAAAGACTCCACTTTATGTACATGCTTTAACGATCAATTCCTACATTCAGAGTTCTTATAAATGCATTGATGGAGGTAGTCAGATTTCGAAAATGCTCATTAGAGAATTGCGCAAGTACGATGTAGAAATACATAAGCATACGGAGGTAACCGAGTTTGGCTTTGATGGAGATAATCAGTTAAGATCTGTCAAAACAAAAAATAAGAAAAAGTATCACGCAAAGAAGTTTATTTCGAATATAGATGTCAAAACAACACTTCAATTGGCTGGTCATAGTCAATTCAAGAAATCTTTTCTTAATAGGGTAGCGGATTTACAGCCGACAAGTTCGTGTTTTAGCGTTTATATCGTTCTAAAACCCGAAGCGATCCCATATTTCAACTACAATCATTATTTCTATGATAAAGCTGACTTGGTTTGGGATACTTATGTCTTCGACAAGAATAATATTTGGCCAGATCGATATATGCTTTCTTGCGTGCAGAACAAAAAAAATCCAGCATTTGCAGAAAGTCTTACTGCGATAACCTATATGAATTTCGATGAGGTTTCCGAATGGGAAAATACCAGAAATACAGTCGCAGACAAAGGAGATCGTGGAAATGCTTATGAGGAATTCAAAAAAATGAAAGCCGACCAATTTATTACAAAATTAGAAGGTAGGTTTCCAGAGATTCGTTCTGCAATTAAGGAAATTTACACTTCTTCTCCACTTTCTTATAGAGATTATATTGGTGGCGACCAAGGGAATATGTATGGTTATATCAAAGACAGCAATAACCCTTTAAAAAGTATTATCTCTCCAAAAACGAAAGTCGGTAATCTATTTCTCACAGGACAGAGTGTTAATATGCATGGAATCTTGGGAGTGACTATTGGTGCATTTGTAACCTGTTCCGAAATTTTAGGCAAGGAAGTCATTGATGAACGATTAAAAACAGTTCTTTAACTGAATACTTAAATGAGATAAAATGAACAAAAAATTATTTTTTTGGCTCCTTTTATTGCTAATAATTTGCTCTTGTGGTGTTTCGAAATCATTGAAGCATCTTCCAGAAATTGACCAATATTCTTTGGAAATTCCTCAAGTTAAAAAGCTTAATGACAGTACTTCGGTCTACAAGGAGAACTTTATTTCTAAAAACCCACAACAACTTAGAGAACTTTATATCACGGGAAATGCTCTTCAGTTGGGCTACAATAATGGAGCGTTGACGCAGGATTTGATGCAAAAACAAGAACGTATTTTCTTTTCTAAAGTTGAAGATTTAGTTCCTTCAAAATTTAAGCAAAAGTTGTTACGAAATGTTTTGAAGTGGTACAACCGAAAGATCTATCTTAATATACGAAACGATTTTCAAGCTGAGATTTATGGAATTTCTCGCTACTCATCGGATGAATATGATTTTGTTGCCAACAAATTTTTGAGAAATCTTTATCTTCAGGGAGCTCATGACATTGGACATGCTTTGCAGGATCTGATGTTGGTAGGATGTTCTTCTGTTGCAGTTTGGGACGATAAGTCGGAAGATGGGCAACTCTTGATTGGGAGAAATTTTGATTTTTATGCAGGAGATGATTTTGCTAAAGAAAAAATGGTTGCGTTTGTAAAACCAGAAGAGGGAATTCCGTACATGTACATCACATGGCCCGGAATGACTGGTGTGGTTTCTGGAATGAACCAAAAAGGGATTACAGTGACCATCAATGCAGGGAAGTCAAAAATTCCATTAACTGCAAAAACACCAATATCGATAGTGACCAAAGAAATTTTGCAGTTTGCAGAGAGTTTGGAAGATGCTGTTGAAATTGCGAAACAGAGGGATGTTTTTGTTTCTGAGAGTATTATGGTAGGAAGTGCAGCGGATAGGAGGGCCATTACGATTGAGATTTCTCCAAAGGATTTTGCGGTCTATGATGTTCCCAACACAGACAAGTTAATTTGCACCAATCACTTTCAATCTGATAAATACAAAAATGACCAGCGCAATGTCAAATGGATTGAAGAAGGGCATTCGCTTTATCGATATGAGCGAATTCAGGAGTTGTTGGACAAGGAAGGAAAACTAAATCCAGCTAAGATGGCAGCAATTCTTCGTGAAAGAGAAGGATTGAAGAATCAACCTATTGGATATGGAAATGAAAAAGCACTTAATCAATTGTTAGCGCATCATGCTGTTATTTTTTCTCCCGAAAAAAGATTAGTTTGGGTTTCAAGTAGTCCCTATCAGTTAGGAGAGATGGTTTGTTACGACCTTAATGCGATATTTGATGGACATCCAACTCCAGGGACATTAAGCAAGGAAGACTTTAATATACCTCGTGATTCTTTTGCTGATTCCAAAGCATTTTTTGACTATGAGGAATATCGAAAAATTAGTCATGAGGTCGAAAAAGCAACGGAGAATAACGAATCGCTTTCGGATGAATTTATTCAACGCTATCAAGAACTTAACCCTGAATTTTGGTTGGTGTATTTTCAAGTAGGGAAATACTATTATTCAAAAAAGGAATATGCGAAAGCTCAATTTAATTTCGAAAAAGCTTTGACCAAAGTCATTACAACCGTTCCAGATCGAGAAAACGTCGAAAAGTATTTGAAAAAATCCAAAAGGAGGCTTCAATAATTGCTTATTTTAGCGCTGCTTAAAATATTTTTTAAATTAAGTTAATATTTTTTAATTCAGATATTTATGACTCTTTTTCTGGGCTTAGCTTAGAAAGAAAAAAGTAAAAACCTGCCCCAAAAAAAATCGAGACCGAAGTTGCCAAAACAAAGCTACCGATAAGGTATTGCACAAAATGTTCTTTGGCTATTTCCATAAAGGAATCCATCGTAATATCTTGGTCGAAGAAGTTGGTCTCGGTTCCAAGAAAAAAGCCACCAATTGCTAAAGAAATTCCGATGATGAAAGGAATAAATGGAGGGACGCTGATGTTAGAAAACGCGAAAGCCAAAACCTTGTTCAGTTTCAATAATACGGCCAGCGAAATCGTTATCATGGTCTGTAATCCCCAAAAGGGAGATAGGCCAACGAAGACTCCCAATGCGATGGAAGCAGCTTTGTTTCTATTGGTTCCTTTACTTTCCAGTACGTCTTCTTGGATGAATTGTCTAAAGCTTTTTTTTCTGAAATTTCTAATGAAGTTTCTCGGAGCGATGTAGAAAATAGTAATGAGTACCAGTATCGTATTAAGAATGCTGATTCTTGTAAAATCCTTGAAGGGGCGAAAGTGGGTCACTCTTTCTTCGGGGTCATACAGAACTTTTACTGGTATGTTCTTAACGGGAATTCCGTTCCAAGCGGAGCGAACAATGATTTCTATTTCGAATTCGAATTTGGGAGTATAGTACTTTTTGGGAATTTTGTTCACCGGATAAAGCCGATATCCCGACTGCGTATCTTCTAATTTGATTCCTGTTTCGAACCAAAACCAAAAACTCGAAAATTTGTTCCCAAAACTGCTTTTTCTTGGGATGCCTTCTTGAGACATATTTCGGTTACCAATGAGTAATACATCCTGTCCTTCTTTTTCCAAAGCTTCCACAAAAACGGGAAGGTCATCTGGAAAATGCTGTCCGTCAGAATCTATAGTGATTGCGTAATCAAATCCTAATTCTCGCGCTTTTTGAAATCCTATTTTGAGGGCGTTACCTTTCCCTTGATTTTGTGCAAGACTGATGACATCAATCTGTGGATAGGTTGCCAAAATTTCGGCTGTTGTATCTGTAGATCCGTCATTAACAACAATAACCTGATTGGTGTATGCCAAAACGCCGTCTATCACTCGACGAAGGGTTTTGTGGTTGTTGTAAGTTGGGATGAGGATGCCAATTTTATGCTTCAAAATCGCATTTTGCGTTTCGGACAAGGTCATGATGTTTATTTTAAAGAAGCGCGTTCAGCTGGAGTAAAACTCTTGGATGTGGAAGCATATTTTTTAATGAAACTTTTCAGCCCCGAATTCTGAGACGAATAGTTTTTGATGATAAATGATTTATCGGCGGTGATATTTTGGTTGTACTTGATAAACTTTGGAAGTCCTTCTTGGATACTCATTCTTATCACCCTTAATTCAACATTATTAGGATTGGCTTTTATAATATTTTCCAAATTTTTGGCTCCATCAGTGATCAACTTTTTTCTTCCTTCTCCAACTGCAAATTTGGCTTGGATGATTTTTGCCGCCGCCTTGTATCCATCATAGGTCGAAGTGGACCCACTCGAATTGGCAATCAATTTGTTGAAAGCATCTGCATTAGCTTTGGAAACAGCAGCAGTTGAGTACTTCGTCCTGATATCATCAAGGTCGTTTCCTTGAAAAAATAGCGTAATTGTAGTTAGAAAAGCAAATAATAACTTCATTATCAGTATTTTCTTGATTAAATCAATTTGTAGTTGACCGACATTTTGAGCGCAACAGTATCGTTAAAAGAAGTTACATTTTTGACTTTTACAACTTCATCTGTTGACGAAATATCCAAGTTGAGTTTCAAATCAGGTGTTTCTTCAGGATTAATGATGGCTACAAATTTTACATTGGATGCAGAAGTCAGAAAAAGTTTTTTCTGTAAGATAACTTCGGTAATATCTTTGACAATCTGCATCATGCAAACACCGGGAGTTACCGGATTACCCGGAAAATGACCCTTGAAAATATCATGGTCTTTGTTAAGAGTAATATTGGCGATATAACTCCCGTTGTCTTGTTTTTCTGTTGTTTCTAAACTATAAAAATCTTTTAAAACACTCATTTATTTCATCTTAAAAGTATAATAGAAGCCAGTCTGGATAAGCACGTTAGTGTGGTCATCGTATCCGCTATAGAATGAAGGAACAATCCCTTTTTTGATTCTTGCTTCAACGCCAAAATTAGGAGTAATATCGTATCCTAGTCCCAAAAGAAAACCCAAATCAACATCGTTCTCTGGAACAAAGTTGTCTTTGTCAACAACGAAGTCTATCGTTGGTGCAACATGGATGTTGAATTTATTGAAATAGAACTTGTTAACCATCTGAAGGGATAGGTAAGAAACGGAAAGTTTGTGTTCGGTTCCGCTAGTTTCTTTTACAATTCCGCCTTGACGAGAGTAGTTGATTTCTGGTTGTAACGCATAGACTTTTGCGAGTCTGATATTTCCTTGGAAACCAATGTAGAAGTCAACTTTGGTTTTCATGTCGAGGTTTTCTCCGTAGTTACCATAATAGTAGTCATATGGTTCCCAAGTTGTATAGTAACTGTCACCTTCTGTAAAATGAGCAAAATTAGCACCCACTCTAATTCCTGGGTTGAAGGTTACCTGCGCCATTGCAAAAGTTCCTACTGTTGCAAAAAGCAAGAAGAATAGCTTTTTCATTTGAGTATTTTTTTTATTGTTCTGTGATTTGTTGAAGTCCTATTTTCAACTTGATATCTTTGTGTTGTAATAGGATTTTATTTGCGAATATACTTGTTTTCGGGTCAAAGTCGAAATTTATTTTTTCTTTGTTATTTTCCGTGAAAATCAACTTTTTGAGTAATTCGTCTCGCTTGTCGAAGTACAGATAGTAAGTGGCCTTATTTTCTGTCGCTGAATACACTTTAAATTCTTGATTTTCAAATTCTTTTGTTATTTTGAAATCTTTTTTGAGCAGAATTCTGAAATCTTTTTCAAGGAAATTTTTCACCATCGATTTGTCCATGTCAGGAACAATATAATTGACTTTGAAATCGTTAGGCGAAATCTCGAAGTCCAACATTTTGTTTCCAAAATCTGTGGTCATCACAACACGGTGCGTGGTCGGACTGATTTTTTTAATAATGAGGATGCCGCTGATGTCATTTCCATAGACTTCAATTTGGCCTTTGTACACATAATCTTCCTGCAAGTCAAAGTAGAGATTTTCGACCTTTTCTTTTGTGGTAGAAACGTGAGTTACATCTTTGATTTCAAAGCTTTTGCAAGACTGAAATGTGAGGATGAAAAGACTATAAGCTAAAAGCTGAAGTAGGAATTGGCGCATTGACTTTGGTATTATCAAATGTGATCGTTGTGGTGTCACCAGAAGCTTCTAACATCACCACTTTGGAAGCAGTGCTTTTGTTTTCTGGAAAATAGATTTCTACCTGTTTGATATATTTCAAGAGTTGTGCTGATTTCGGAACAAATCTCGCCATATTTTGAGAAGGATATTTGAAATAACTTACCTTGAACTCAGGATCGGTAAAGAGGTTTCCGCTTGCACTACCAACAATCAGCTTATTAATTTTTTCGAACATTTTGCTCTTGGCATCAACTGTGGATTTTTTTCCCTGGTCGTTGATGTAGACTTTGTTATTTTTAAAAATAATCGTGTACTGATAAGGTTTAGTATAGCTCCAACTTAACGCATTGGGAAACTGATAGGACATTTTTCCCGAAGTCACGAGATCTTTGTCCATGAAGTCCATTTTTTTGGTCTGGACAAAATCATTTTGCAATGTTTTGAATTGATGACTATCGTAAGTGACTTTGTACACAAAGCTTTTGACTTCTTCCAAGGTCATGCTTCTTTGCGAAAAACCAAGTCCAAAAAGGAGAATCGTAAAAAGAAGCGTTATGTTTTTTTTCATGATTTAAAATTAAATAGTTCGGAAATGGTTACGCTTTGGTAATTTTCCTGCCCCAAAAATAACAATATTTGTTCCAACACGCGAAATGATTTATCCGAGGTGTCGTGCATGAGGATGATGCTTCCATCTTTGATGTTAGGAATGATGCGATTCAGGATTTTTTGTTCATCGTTGATTGCTGTGTCAAACGACCTGATATTCCAACCGATAGATTTCTTGTTGGTTGTAGCAATTGCCTTTGCTATATTTGGATTAGTTATACCAAATGGAGGACGGTAAAGTTGGGTTTTGTAGTTTCCGTTTTTCAAAAAAACCTCTTCATTTTGCCTAACTTCCAGGACCATTTTTTCTTTGGAAAATAGACCTGTTTTATTAGAATGGCTGTAACTGTGATTCCCAATTTCGTGACCATCATCTATAATCTGTTGGAAAATGTTCGGGAACTTTTCAATTTGTTTTCCAATGCAAAAGAACGTCGCTTTTTGTCGATGCTTATTAAGTATTTCTAAAAATTTTGGTGTTAATTCTGTAGGTCCGTCATCGAAGGTCAGCGCGATTTTTTTTGGGCTTTGATTTTTGACTTTTGTATAATTTTTCAAAAACCAATTGTAGTCCATGTTAACCACCCCAAGAAAAGTAACCAAACTAAATCCCAAAACTGCAAGCGCATAATACCACCAATCCATTTTTAGAATGAAAAACAGAATCATTGCTAAAATAAGCATTGAAATGGAAATACGATGTTTCAATATCTTTTATTTGAGCGATTTAATGAGCATTATTTTTTATTGTCATGCTGACACAGGAAGCATCTTTTTTATTAAAATTTGTCTTCTGTATCGTCTAAGATTCTTCGACTCCACTTTGTTCCGCTCAGAATGACAAATACAATAGTTTAGATCTTTATTTTGTAAAAAAGTTAAACTTTTTTCAACAAAGTTAAGCTGTGATCTTCGTTATTTAGTTGATTGTATATCAATATGTTTTGAAGTTCTGTTTTGTGTACGCCATTGATCTTCATGACATCGGGAATTTGTTGTCTTTTCAAGATGTGATTTGCCATAAAAAATGCAAATCCACTCGAAGTGTTGAACTCACCTGACAAATGTTTGTAATACAGTTGCACCGAAGAATCAAACATAGGAAGTGCTTCATGGTAATGTACATCGGATTTGGCGTCTCCACTAAATCCTAAAATAACCACGTCAATATCTGAAGGTTTCAAATTATTTTTTGATAAAAAAGCTTCGATATATCTTTGCGTTTCACCATCATCAAGACGATTGATGAAAGTAACGTCTTGTAGTTGAGATAGAGAATTTTCGATTTTTTCTGTTCCTAAAACAAAAAATGCTGAACCTTCTCCCCAAATAACGCCATCGGTCGTAGAGTTGAGATAATTGACTGGTAAGTCAGATTCTTTTTTGATGGTTCCGTTTATTTGGTAAAGTTCCATTGTTCGTGGAGACTTCTCATCTGTTGCGCCAACCAAAATGTTTTTAGCATCTTCGTATTGTAATTGTAGTTTGGCATCGAGTAAGCTCATTTCCAAAGAGGAACCAGAATTAACATAGGTGAAATTGTAGGCGTGACAATTTCTTGCCAATGCAATTTGTCCTGCAACCGTATTATGAGTTGACTGTATAAAATAAGTCGGTGTCAAAAACTCTTCGTCATTGTCAATAATGTTCTTCAGAAATCGTTCGCTATCTTCTTCGCAACCCATTCCTGTTCCCACAATGATGGCGTCAGGATCGTCTACGCCAGCTATTTCTAATGCTTTTTGCGCCGTTACCGAACTCATCTTGACCGTTTTTGACATTCTCCTAATCAATGCAGGAGAGATATAGTCTTTGTAGTTAGGAGCAATGGCGTTAAGCAATAACGATGAAGTTTCCGGTTGTAGTTGGTCAAAAAAAAATTCATCCAAAGTATTTTGGACCGAGATGCAGACTGCACTATTGATGTATACCGGCTTCATGATTTAGAAAAAATTAATGAGGAACAATTTCCACCGAAACCAAAGGAGTTCGATAAGATATTGTTGATTTCTTTATATTTAAGTTCAGTGACAGGGGTTAAGTCAAATTCCTTCATCTTCGTTTTGAAATTAAGATTCGGAAAAATTACCCCATTGTTGATGGCAAGTAATGAATATACTGCTTCGATGGCCGCCGCTGCCGCCAAAGTGTGTCCTGTAAATGCCTTTGTAGAACTAAAGTCAGGAACTTGATTTTCTCCAAAAACCCGAATCATCGCAACCCCTTCTGATAAGTCATTGTTAGGTGTAGCCGTACCATGAACGTTGATATAATCAATATCTTCCTTCTTAAGCTCGGATAATTTCAACGCTTTTTCCATCGCAAGATAAGCACCTGTTCCTTCTTCCGAAGAAGCGGTCTGATGGTGCGCATCATTGGCATTGGCAAATCCTGTGAGATATCCCAATACTTTTCTATTCTCTTTTTTTACGATGGTATCACTTTCCAAAACCAAATAAGCAGCTGCTTCACCAAGATTTAAGCCTTTTCTGTCATTATCAAATGGAGTGTTGTAGGTATCTGTAACAATCATCAACGTACTAAAACCATTTAATGTAAATTTTGACAGTGCGTCGGTGCCACCCACAATAACTCGGTCCAAAGTTCCAGATTGGATTAATTTGGCTCCCATCATAATGGCGTTGGCAGCCGAAGAACATGCGGTACTAATGGTGGAAACCATACCTTTGAGTCCCAAAACTTCTGCAATTGATGCAGAAGAATGTCCTGCATCGTGCGCTCCGATATATTTTTGTTTGTCTGGATGTTGTTCGTAAGAGAAAAAGTACTTTTCTGTAATATCCATTCCGCCCACACTTGTGGAGGAGATGAGTCCAGTTTTGTAATCGTTGATGTCTGTAATTCCAGCACTGTTGACGGCTTCTCGAGCTGCAACGATTCCCAAAAGTGTACTTCTTGTGAAATTATTGTCTTCCGAAATCTGAAGTTGGGAAATCAGTTCTTCGTTAGAAATCTTGATTTCTCCAAGTTTTATTTTTCCACGGCGGTTAGTTTCCAAAAGTTCAATCTCTGAAATCCCATGTCGAGCATGGAGCAATGATTGATAATTTTCTTCCACATTGTTTCCAATGGAAGAGATAACCCCCATTCCGGTAATGGCAATCTTGGTATGCATTAATTACTTAGTTCGGTTGTTCTCGATAAAAGTGGCCATGGTTTCTACGCTTTCGAAAATTTCTTTTCCTTTTTTAGGGTCAGAAAGCTTAATTCCATATTCTTTGTCCAAAAGCACGATAAGCTCCAAAGCATCGATAGAATCTAATCCCAGTCCGCTTCCGAAAAGCGGGTCGTCCGTTGCTATATCCGCTGGAGTTACGTCTTCCAGATTAAGTACTTCGATGATTTTGTGTTTTAATTCTTCTCTAAGATTTTCCATAAGTATTTTTTAATTCTTTTTATTGTCTTTGTTTAGCAAATATATTAGACATTTATTTTCTTTGACTTCAAGGTCTCCTTCCCAAGCAATGCTTCCTCTTCCCGCAACAAAAAAGTGGTGAATTCCCGGCTTAACTTCAACCGTTATTGCTCCTTTGCCGAAGCAAGTTGGTTCTGATGGAAGATTTTCTGATAGTTCTCCAAAGCTTTTCTTGTCTACCCATATTTTTGCTTCTTTTGCTTTTGAATCAGACCAAAATGTTATAAAGCCCGACTGTAAGGGAGGTTCTACTATTGTTGGCTGCTGTAAATCATTGATGAAATAGACTTCCAATGTATCTTCACTTTCGCCAAAGTTAACACTAATTAAAGCTTTTGCATTTTTTAGGGGAGAGATTACTTTAAAAGACATCGATAATTTTACCCAATTTGATATTACAAATTCTTTGATTTCATTATTACTGATAAGAACTTTGGCTGGAGAACAGTAATTGTAGTTATCCGTTGCAATAACCGTATGCCATCCGTTTGTAATTGTTTCTGGATAGTTTTTTGATGAAGAATAAGTGTTTTTAATTAAAGAAAGTTGAGCTTGAGCTTTTGCAACGGCTTCTTCCTTTTTTCTTTTATTTTCTAAGAAATTTCTCCAAAGAGAACTTTCTGAATTAATCGTTTGTGCAACTAAATAGTCGCTATTGTAGCTGTTTTGTACTACATTAATATAAGTCTGAGACTTTAGAAACAAGGGCGAGATTAATAAAATAAAGAAAGAAATTAATTTCATCGTGTTTTTATAATGTTAGCAAATATACAAAACCTCTGTATTTATTTTGGAACATTTCGACCCAGCCACAAAGTGCTTTCGTCGCCTTACCAGAAGTAAGAAGATTTTCCGCATACAGGTTAATAAATTCTTCGTCAAATTCTTCGGAAACAAAGAAAGCGTTTTCTGTTTTCAATTGATGCCGAATACTAATTTCTCCTAAACAAATATTGGGTAATGTGTAAACAAAAACCGCTGGGCTCGGGAAATAATTTTCCTGAGAATTAATACTTTCTTGATACTTCATATCTGTGTCTAAACTCGATGAAGCGTTAGAAAGTACTAAAGCTATGTCTTTTTCTTGCTCGTCTTTCAAGACGATTTCTGATGCCAAGAAAGCCAATTTGCTCAAGGCATCCATTTTGTGGAACTTCGGATAATCGATTTCAAAATGTTTGTACGCTGCTTTTGCGAAACCTGAAAATTGGTCATTATTTTCCTCGAAAACCAAATTTCCATCAACTATGATTTGTCCGTTTTCTATAAGGCAGATTTTCTGAGTCTTCATTCTTTTATCTTTTTTAAAAGTAATGCAGCATTACTGCCACCAAATCCAGAAGCAGTTTTCAAAATGATATTGATATCTTTTTCCTGATTTTCGGTAATGATATGAAGTGGTTGGGAAATCCCCATATTTTCAAAATTTTTGGAGGCGATGAGGAAATTATTTTTTGAAATTTCCATTGAAATAATCGTTTCCAAAAGTCCTGCCGCACCTAATGTGTGACCATAGAATGCTTTCAAACTATTTAATGGGACGTTTTGCAGTTCTGCTCGTGTAAAAGCAAAACCTTCCATCTCGTCATTATATAAAGTTGCTGTTCCGTGAGCAGAAATGAAATCAATCTCCGATGGAGTAATTCCTGCTTCTTTTATCGCGGAATTAATGCTTAAAAAAAGTCCTTCTCCTGTTCTTGATGGCCCCGAAATATGATTAGCATCGTTGATTGAACTTTCACCCAGTATTTCAAAACTAAAGTTTTCGTTTTCAGCTTTTTTGCTGACATAGACTGCAGCTGCAGCTTCTCCTATTGAGATTCCGTTTCTGGATTCGTCATAAGGTTTGCAAGGCTGTTCTCCCAAAGCTTGAAAAGAATTGAATCCTGAAACGACAAATTCTGAAAGCTCGTCACCTGCGATGACAAAAGCGTCTTCGTATTTACCTGATTCTAATAGTTTTTTAGCAATCGAAACGGCCATCACGCCAGAAACACAAGCATTGGATATCACAATTGGTGTCGTTGTGAAACCAAAATAATCTCCAATTTTTTTAGCTAAAACAGAAAGATAGGCGTCTTGAGGAGGGATTTCCCGATTTTCCAAAAGTCTTACATTTCCCTTTGTTGTGGATAAAATCAAAACTGAATTGGGTGTGACTTTATTTAGTTCAACTAAAGGTTGTAAGCTGAGAAGCAGCATTTTTTCCAGTCGAGTAAATGCAGCGTTCTCAAATTTTTCCTGAAATTTACTATTGAGTTCTTGGTCGTTGATGGTAGCAAGAAAGTAGTCTTGTCCGTTTTCCGAAATTCGGGATTTTTTGATGCCAGAATTGCCTTCAACAAGATTTTTCCAATTGCTTTCCACATCAAAACCAATCGGAGTGACGCAATTATAATCCGTAATATAAGTTTTGGTTCTCATTACGATATCAGTCCTGTTTTGAGTTTCCATTCTTCAAAGAACGGAGGATTATATAATTGCAAATTGCCTTCTAAATCTATAAAAACCTGAATCGTCTCTCCAAAGCATACCAATTTATCGGCTTCGTTATAGATTTCGAAACGATAAATCATCTTCGCTGCAACAGAATTAACGAACGTGGTTTCTATACGAAAGGTTTCACCGTACTTTAAGGGAAGAAGGTTTTCATAGGTGGTTTTGACGATGGGTGTTGCAAAGCCATTTCTTTGTACATCCAAATAAGAAATCCCATGCTCTCTTCCGAAAGCTTCTCTTCCGTCCTCAAAGTAAATGATATAATGTCCGTGCCATACGATTCCCAGAGGGTCACACTCGCTAAAGCGGACTCTTCCTTCGATAGTGTTTTTTAAAGTTGTATCAGATGGCGTGTTTTTTCCTTTCATAGATTAAAGCAATGAGTACCGTAACAATATAAAATAATAGTAATAATCCTATTTTAGGGAGAATTTCTACAATGGTTGCCTGTCGAAGGATAACATCGTAATATGCATTAAGCCCCCAATTCATTGGCGAAATTTTTGAAATCGTCTGCATGAATTCCGGCATGAGAAAAACTGGAACCCAGATTCCGCCAATGGCTGCTAAAATAACGACTGATGTGGCACCCAAAGGAGCAGATTGTTCTTGGGTGTCTGTTAAAGTTCCTAAGAATATTCCGAAACCGATGGCTGCTAAACCCGAAAAGAAGGTTATCAAAAGCAATTCTGGAAGTTGTCCATTAATATTGAATTGTGGTAATCCTAAAAGTGGGAACAAATAAACTCCAACCGCCAACATCAACAAAAATTGTATCATACAAATCATCAGATAAGTAAAGGTCTTCCCTAACATATGGATGAAATACGGTGTGTTATTGACCAAGATTCTGGTGGTGGTTCCTTGATTTTTTTCTTTTACAATATTAATCGATAGTGGAACTACAATAAAAAAGATGGCAAAAAGCGCCCAAGCTGGAACATTATGTTGCACAGAATTAGGAAGCTCTGTTTGACCTTTTGGTGTAATTTCTTTAAAAGAAATAAATTTTTGGTCAAAAGCAATATCGTCGTTGGTTCCTAACTGTTCCTGGAATGTAGCATATATTTTTTGATTTTCGATGGTCGCCATCATTTCGGTAATCGAACTTTTGATTCCGCTTTTGAACGCTGCACTTGTGGCTGGGTCAAAGTATAGATGGATTTCCTTTGGTGAGGAAGGAGTGACAGCCTTGGTCGAATCTCCTTCTATACCAACTCCGAGCGAGCTTACAATGGTTTCTACTTTTCCATTGATGCTCTCATTCATATTTTTAGATAAATCCTTTGGAATAACAACGGCCATTTGGTAATCTCCTTCAAAAACCGCATTTCTGGCAGAGGTTTCGTTAAATTTTTCAGGACTTATTTCGAAGGCAGTGCTTTTTTGCAAACCATCTTTAATAATTTTAGAAACTTCCGCTTGGTCATTGTCAACCAGAATAATAGGGATTTTGGAGCCTTCTAAATTTTTGAATGTTCCATCTTGGATTAAGGTGATGGTCACAATCAGTACCAAAGGCATAACGAAGATGATGACGATTCCTCCCAAATCGCGTCTCAGAAGTAAAACTTCTTTCCAAAGTGCTCTCCAAAGTTTATATAGCATCGCGAAGTTCTTTTCCGGTTAGTGCAATGAAAACGTCTTCCAAATTTTCAGCATTAGGGACTTTTTCGATGAGTTCTTTTGGACTTCCTATTGCATGGATTTTACCATTGTCGATAATAGCGATTTTGGTGCAAAAATCTTCTGCTTCTGAGAGGTGATGAGAAGTATAAATAATTGAAGTACCTTGTTGATTAAGTTCTTTCAAAAATTCAATAATAAGATTTCGTGACTGTACATCTACCCCAACAGTGGGTTCGTCGAGAAACAAAACTTTGGGATGATGAAGTATTCCTGCTACCAAATTGCATCTGCGTTTCATCCCCCCTGAAAAATGTTCGACTTTGCGATTGGCAAATTCCAAAAGGCCAACTCTTTCCAAAGCGATATCAATTTCTTTTTGAAGTTGAGCATGTTGAAGTCCATACAAAGAACCAAAAAACATCAGGTTCTCTTTTGCGGTCAATGTTGGGTAAAGCGCATATTCTTGAGGCACGATTCCCATGATTTTTTTGATGGAATTCAGGTTTTTTTTTGGTGAAAGGCCATCAATGAGATAGCTTCCTGACGAAGGTTGCACTAATCCACAAAGCATGGAAATCAATGTGGTCTTTCCGGCTCCATTTGGACCCAAAATTCCAAATATTTCGTTGGTGGCAATATCAAGAGAAATATCATTCACAGAGAAGTTTTCTGCGGATTTGTATTTCTTAAATAGATTTTTTATTTCGATGATATTGTGACTCACGAGTTGATAATTTTCTTCAGTTTTTTGAAAAACGCTTCCTCCAAATCTGCAATATGCAACATGGTTTGGGAAAGGTGATTATAGATGTCTGATTTGGCGTTGCGGTTTTTGTAAACCCTTGCAATGTCCACCGCAAAGTCTCTCCATTGATCACCAATTGCAGTGATTTCTTTGGATAAGTCTTTTAATTCTGGTTTGTGGAGTACTTCTGAAGCTTCATACAAGAAAGCTCCATAAATATAACGGAATCCGCCCCCACCAGTACCAATCTCCTCCTGCATACGAATCAATTGACCAAGGTAATGATTGGTAGTTTTAGCTCCTTTTTTCTCTGCCCATTTTGGGATGCTTCTTGCCACCCAACGAATGGCTTTGACACCAATAAGGGGAACCGGAGCCAACATTTTGTTGCATGTTTCTTTGATCCCTTTAACAATTGCACCTTCCAAATCCATTTTTTCGGGAACAAAAATCGGGTAATACATATGTCCACGCGGAGCCATTACACCTTTTGCGTAACGGACACGTTCGAGTTCTTTTTCGGTTAGAGATGTGGTGTAATCCATCACTGGGTCACTGATAAGAAATGTATCATTTTCTTTTCCGTACACCACCAAATTATGAGCGTTAAAGTGAAACTTATATTCTTCTGGGAAATAGGTCAAGTGAAAAACCCCTACCTGCAAACCGGTCGGAATGTTCTTCTTAAGATTATTTTCCAAGGCTTTCTGTGCTTCTGCGGGATTACTGAATTTTTCTCTTTTGATTTTGATTCCCAATCTTTTTGCGGCCTTACTAAATATAGTTCCCGGCATTGGACGATAACTAAATCCTGGAGCAAAATTTACTTTTAAAAAAGGGAGGTATACAAAAAAAAGTCCAGAACCGATTCCGAATATCATAGGCTCCGAAATGTCGAATCCTCTGTTTTTAAGTAAATTAGACGCAACGCCATTCTCGCAATGTGCAGATTGGTGATGGGTGAAGTTTAGTTTTAGGTCGTCGCTCATTTATTTGCCGTCAAAATTTTTTAATTCTTCTACTGTGATGTCAAAAGCATTAGCATACTTTTGAAGGGTTTTGGTTTTTAGTTTTTTAAAGATATTAGGCTTCGCATGACGTTTCACAAAAAATGTCCAAATACCGACATAGCTTGCTAACACTGCAAAATCCATTTTATTAAGTTCCATAAAGTAAATGATAGGACTTACTTTTCCGCTCGCAACATCCTTCCTCGCACTTTCGACCCTTTCATTAATCAAATCCATGCTTTCTTCCAAGGCCAAAGCCTTGGCTTCCCAACCGCTACTATGAGCAGTGGTGTAATTGCCCTCGTCATCTGTGACGTAATACAGTTCTGTCATGTTAACAGATTGTAAGACACTCTTTTCCTGTGGAACATCTTCTTTTTTCATGGTAATGATGTTTTTAAGTGTATGACAATTTTAAGTTTAGTTATGGTCTGGTACTTTTTTCAAGAACAGACTTATCTCTGCATCGACTAACAATCTTTCTCCACAAAATGTTTGACACGAGATATTGCAAATATCTCCAAACAACGAATTAAGATTAGCTTTCGATATTATGGTTTCGTTGACTTTCGGTAGCTCATAGATATGAACTTTTTTGATATTCGTAATGAAACCAATAATTTTCACGCCCGAAGCTGCGTCCTCTGTCATCTCTTGACCTGTTATAGTGGAACAAGTCTGTGCGATGTTTTCGACGAGTCCAGCTTCGTTGAATTTTCCTTCTTCTACAAAAATATTGTCCTCGAAAATCTTGAAAGAACTGATAACTTCTTGACTTTTGATTTCGATCAATTCGTCCACCATCAACATCGGCTCTCGATGTGGAAGGAACTCATCCATTTTGATATTGTGTCTTTTTCTGTTATCCAAAGTTGAATATTTTTTTGATGGAAGGAAGGAAACGACCTTCTTTTTTGTGTTTTATTTAATGACCGTCTTCATTTCGGATTTTGCAATTTCTTCTCCTAAAATTTTACTGATAATTTGTACCAACGTAACTCCCATTAACTCGTCGATCACAGAAACGGAGGTTTCAATCTTTTCGCCTACTTTTGGAAGTCTTGAAATTTCAAAATATTTGATTGCACCAATGTATCCAACGGGCGGTACTTCGTTTTTAATATAATATTGATAACCCGTGTGCAAAGCTACGCTTTGTGCCTGATGTTCTAATACACCTGGTGCCTGGAAAGTTCCATCAAAAGTAAAAACGTGATCTTCTGGCACGCTGAATGCCGATTCTAATGCAGTGTCCGAAAACGCTACCAAAGAATCAACCATGACAAAAGGCTTTTTTTGTGGAATCATATCTCCCACCAAGTTCTTGTCGGTAAGTGGTAATTGGATGTCCATTACATTACTGTAAGAAGTGCACAAGAATAAGCAAAACGCCCACTTTCAGGGATACAAAGCAAGACTTGGTCATCTTTCTTCAGTTTTCCTGAGTCCATTAGTTCTTCTAATGCGATGTAGATAGAAGCTGCTCCAATATTTCCTACTTCAGAAAGATTATAGAACCATTTTTCTGTTGGAAAGTCCATTCCAAGTGCTGCGAATTCTTCCTTCAATCCATCTTTGAAATAGTTAGAAGAAATATGCGCCAAAACGTAATCAATCTTTTCTGGGTCTAAGTTATGTTTATCAAAAGAGGCTCTTAAAGCTTGTGCTCCTTTTTTCAAAATATTTTCTCCAAGAAGTTTGGTGTCTTGCTTCAAAGCAAAGATAGACTGTTTCAACCATTCGTTAGCTGGAAATTCTGCCCAAGATTTTAGACTTCCGTCTTCTTCTTTTTCGCATCCAGAATACATACATGCTTCTAACTCATGTGCATAAGAATAGAAATCAATGAAATCAATTCTTAAATTCAAAGCACCTTCTCTTGGCTTGTCTTCCAAAAGAAAAGCTCCCGAACCATCAGAAAGCATCCATCTTAGGAACTCACGTTTGAAGGCGATAATTGGTTTTTCTTCTAAAAGAATTAAATTTTCTGCTTCGTGGTTGAATTTGTCTGCGGTCATCCAAGCCGAAAATCTTTCGGAACCTACACAAACTGCATTGGTTGAATTTCCTGATTTTACGGACATGTAACCGTATTGTAAAGCATTCATCCCAGAATTACAAAGTCCCATAGAAGTATTAACTTCGATAGAATGATTGGTTTTCAGTACTCCATGAACCATAGATGCATGAGAGGGCTGAATCTGGTCTGCCGATGTTGTTCCACAAGACAATAATTGGATGTCATCTTTAGTGAAATTTTCATCGAAAAGTTTTTCTATTGCTTTAGCTGTAATTTGAGCGTTGGTCTCTGTTGGTTGGTTGTTTTTGTCAAGAGCATAATATCTGGTTTTGATACCATTATTTCTCAAGATAAGAGATTTTGCCTTAGAAGGCGCATCGTTTACATAGCCAAGATAATCTTCCATTTCTTCATTGGGAACAGGGTTTCCTGGAAGATATTTTGCTGCTCTTGTGATATAAACATTGTTCATAATATGATGTTTTTTTTAAATTCCTTGAAAGTACTTAATTTGTTTTTTTCTTTTATTAAAAAATAAAGGGGTAAAAATAGTAAAGAAAAATAAAACTATTGGAGAAATCACCCAAATTGCAAAAAATAAGTAAAACTTATAGACACCAACCCAAAACTTTCTTTTGTGAGGATTGTTTTTGATGATTTTTGAAAAGACGGTGAAGAGCTTGTTTCCTACCGTTTCGACTTTTACAAGAAATGGTCGGACTTCTACCGCACCATTCGAGACCAGTTCTTTTTGGAGACCTTCAAAATTTCCTTTATCGGAATATTTGATGATGATGTCTCCGTATTTACCAACTTCATCAATTTCTTTTTGTGCAACACCAGCTGAAGGAAGCGGTTTTGACTGTTCCTTTTTGCCTGTTGACATCCAATTAAGTATTGTGATAACACTTGTATAATTATTGTGCCGGTCTACTAAAGCGATGTTTCCGACTAATTTGGATTGTAGTCTGTTGAGGTGTACTTTCAGTTTTTCTTGAGAAAGCATCCACATATTTCTGGTTCCAGAAACGGTAATAAGAGGAGTGTCTTTTAAAAGTTTTTCCGCGTATTGACTTTTGAGGAAAGAAATCGTCGGGATAGAAGGCGTCAAAAACCAAACCTGATATCCAAAAAGGATGAGGTCATATTTTTGATTCATGATTTCTTCACTTGGAGGGATGATTTCTTTCGGGACCTGAAGATAGCTTTCTGGAAACGTGTTGTAAAAAACATCATTAGGCCAAGGGAAAGGAAAGTCTTCTTTGAGTTTTATCTCGTAATAGGTCACTTCGTAATCGTTTTTCTGTACAAAAGGTAAAGAAATATTCTTCATGATTTCCTCCAACTGACCTGACTGCGAATAATAGATGACTAATATCTTCTTCAACATTGTGTAGTTTTTACAAAAGTATTAAATTAATTGATTACGGTCATAAACCGCTATTTTATTTTCCTGAATTGTAATTTGATACCCTAAGTTCTTTAGTTTCTCTTCCTGTGAATTGGTATTGAACAAAATTACTTTTTGAGGTAACAGATTGAGATTTGAAAGGTCAAAATTAGGGTCAGAAATTAACAAAATATTTGGTTGTTCTTCAATTTCGATCAAATTCTCGGGGTAAGAAATTTTTCTCCTCTTCAATAGATAATTTTGAAGCGCAATTTTTCTTTTTTCTTCATCATTGTTGAAACTCCAAATTTTCCGTCCTGCTTCTTGCAACGCCAACATAATATCTAATTGTCCATAATCTGAGGAAATATGAAGAATAGTATCTTGACTTCCGATATGGTGGTTAAGTTGGTAGTAATCTTTTTTAAGAAGTTCAAAATCTTTTTTTACTGATTTCACTACTTCATTTTCTTTATAAAGAAAGCTAAGGAAAAGCGTTTTTCTGAAATAATTTTGGTCTTCTAATTCGGTTCTTAGGTTTGCCCATTCTTTTCGGAAGAAAGAATTGATTTTTTTGGTTCTTTCTCGATAGCCCACGCCAAAAGAGGCATCATCTTTATCAATTCGTTGGCCAACTTTTACGGTTATTGCACCATCATAAATGATATAATCATCAGTTGGTAAAACTTCGGAATTTCCGTGAATATACATGGGGACAATATCCAACCCAAATTCTTCTGCCAAGAAGAAAGCTCCCTTATGGAAACGCCTCACTTTATTGTCTTTTGAGCGATTGCCTTCTGGAAAAACGACTAATGAGAAACCTTCTTCCACTTTTTTTCGAAGGGGATTGGTTCCGTTTTCGATTCCTTGTGAGACGGGGAAGAAACCCAAAGCTCTGACCATTTTACCGAAAATAGGAGAGTTGTAGACCCAGTCGTTCACTAAATAAACAATTTTTGGCGTTGCTAATGCAATTGCTAAAGTGTCCAAAAATGAAGTGTGATTAGCAACAATTACCGCTGGTTTGTCAAAGTTTTCGTTAGTGAGGTTGATAACTCTTTTCTTCACAAAAGGATTTCCGTAGAGAACCGATTTTAGAAATGCGGCAATTAGTTTTTTAATATTTAATAATCTCTTTTTTCCAGCACCCGGAACAAAAAAATGTCCCACTAAAGAAAGGAAGAATCCTCCAATTCCGTAATATGCAAAAGAGAACAAGGAATGAAAGAAAAGTCTGAATGTAATCGGGGATAGACCCTTTTTTGTCCTGTTTTTAATAAAATTAAACATCAAAGGATACATCGCAAACGAAATGATCGTTACCGCTAATAATCCAATTAATGCTACCGCAGAAACCGAATGTAGGGCAGGATGTTTTGCGAAAACGAGTGCTCCAATGGCCAAAACGGTTGTTAAAAGTGCTAAAATAATAGAGACTCTATACAAAGGAAGTTGGTCTTCGCCCGTTGTGATTTCTTTTTGCAAAGCCTGAGTTAAGAAAATATTGAAATCAACCCCAGCTCCAAAAATCAGTGTACAAACAATGGTACTGAAAATATTGAGTTCCAAACCAAGGAAATAAAGGATTCCTGCCGTCACAACTCCAGACAATACAATCGGTATCACCGCCATGATTGTCAAATCAATATTTCTAAAGAAAAGGATAAAGATGACAATGACGGCAATCAAAGAATAATTAACCAATCGATTGAAGTCGTCCTTAAGCAATCCAAGAAAATTTTCGTTCAGTTGTTGACGGTCAATAGCAAGAACATCGCGTTTCTTTTCAACTTGCTGAATAAAAGAGTCGCGGTTTTTCTCATCAATTTTAACAACGGTAGAAACAGTGTAGATTCCTTTTCCTTGACTCAGAAATTCGGAAAGTTGCAACGCTTTGAGTTGCTTGTAATCTTTGAGTGGAATTGGGTTGTAATCGCGATTCAGCATTTGTTCAAAATCGGCATATGCATCTTGGTTAAAACCATATTGACTTCCATATTTTTTTAATAATGAAATCGTATTGGCTTTTCTTTCGGGTGTCCAGAAAGCTTTCCACAATGCAATTCGATTTTGTTGCTCTTGTTCGGATAGTACCACTTGTCCAGCCGAAACAAAACTTAGAATTTCCTTTTGGGATTTTTTTTGACTGAGAAAATTGAAGAGTTCCTCGTTTTTCTTCAAAGCTTCATTTTCGGTGTTTCCATAAGAAACAACGTAGATGGATTTTTCTGTAAGGTCAGAAAGTTTTTCGAGTTTTTTCTCGTTAACCTTCATTTCCTCTGGAATGAAGTTAAGGTCGTTGAGGTTTTTGTTAAATTTAATATGTGAAAAACCAAAGAATGAAATAATGATAATTAAAGAACTCGCAATTACCAACCATTTCTTTTTTTCGTAAGGATAAGCACCAATTTTATCAATAAATGTTGGTTTTTCTTCGCCCTCATTTTTCTTTGGACTGTAAATGTGAGGAATAATGACCAAAGTAAATATGGCTGAAAGCATGACCGTGATTCCCGCAAAGATTCCCAAATCTTTCAAAGCTTCAGAACGGACAAAAACCAAACAGAAGAATGAAATCGAAGTCGTGGTGGCGCTCATCATAATAGGATGAGTAATTTCCTTAAAGACTTCTTCTATTTTAGGATTATGCTTGTAATGGGTAAGAATATGGATGGCGTAATCGATCGTGATACCTATTAAGATAGCACTAACACTGAGCGAAATTGCTGAGATTTTGTCTTTAATAAAGTACATCAGCATCAATCCTGCCGCTGCGCCAAAAATCGTCGGAACGAAAATGATAATAGGAGCAAAGAAACTTCTGAAATAGAAAATCAACAGAATAAGAAGAACTGCCGTCGAAACAAAAACAGTACTCTGAATATCTTTTTTAATTTGCTTTGCATTAGCTACGGCAATCATTGGAGCTCCAAAATAAGAGATTTCTGTTCTTCCTTTGAACTCTTTGTTGATTTGGTCCTTGATGAGGTTAAGTTGGTCAACAAAACCTTCGTTGTTTTTGGTTTCGCTTCCGCCAAAAGTAGGTTCTATAAAAAGCAGAAGATTTTTCCCATCTTGAGTAACCACATAATTGTCTTCGAGTTTGAAATCTTTTCCAATGTTCAGGTTTTGGAGTTTTTGCAGTCCTATGAAAGAAATTCCGATAGGATCTTTTTTGATAAACTGCTTTGTGACCAAGCTCGTTGGAGACATCAAGGATTTGTAATTTTCATCTACTCGATGAGCGATACTATCTTGCTGTAATTTTTGTTCTAAAATTTTATAATCAGAAGCATCAAGAAAAAGAGGAATATTAGTGTTGACGAAATCAAAGGTTTCTGCAATTTGGTCGTCATCAACTTTTCCTTGGATAGATTTGATATATTTTTTTAGAGGTATCGTCTTTTCAATAAATGCATCTGCCGTTTCTGACAACTGAAAACCACCTTCATCTGATTTGCTTTCTATAATGACTACAATTTTATCCGAAAAATTAAGTTGAGACAAAATTTTTGCAGTGATGTCCGATTTTTCGTTTTTAGGAATAATTTGGTTGATGTCTTCATCGAAATTAATTCGAGAAGCAAAGAAAGCTGATATCAGCAGAAATACCACTGCAATTACGGCAGCGATAGGTTTGTGCTTTTTTATCGTATAATATAAAGATGTAAAAAACTTGTGCATTTTCGGGCTGTAAATTTAGATTTTTTAAAGGAATTGCAAAATGGATATTTTAATGATTTTGATGTGGTAATTATTTGATAAAGTTTGTTAAATATTTGCACTTTTAAAAATTATTCTACTTTTGCAAAAAAAATTTCATGTCTAAGAACTTAGTTATTGTAGAGTCTCCAGCAAAAGCAAAGACCATTCAGAAATATCTCGGTAAAGATTTCGAAGTCAAATCCAGCTTCGGTCACATTCGTGATTTGCCGAAAAAAGGGATGGGTATCGACTTGGAAACTTTTACCCCCAATTACGAAGTTTCGGCTGACAAAAAGAAAATCGTTTCCGAATTAAAAGAAGCAGCGAAGAAGGCAGACATGGTTTGGTTGGCTTCCGATGAAGACCGCGAAGGAGAGGCTATTGCATGGCATCTTGCGGACGAATTGAAGTTGAAATCTGACAAGACGAAGCGTATTGTTTTTCATGAAATTACTAAAAATGCTATTCTAAAGGCAATTGAGAATCCAAGGAATATTGACCAAAATCTTGTTAATGCACAGCAAGCAAGAAGAGTTTTGGATAGGATTGTAGGTTTCGAAATGTCACCTGTCCTTTGGAAAAAAGTGAAGACAGGACTTTCAGCTGGAAGAGTTCAGTCTGTTGCAGTGCGTCTGATTGTGGAGCGCGAAAAAGAGATTAGAGATTTCAAACCAGTTTCTTCCTATAAATTAGAAGGTATTTTTCAAAATGCAGCGAAGCAGGATATCATTGCAAAACTGAAAAAGGATTTTGATCAAGAAAAAGAAGCTGAAGCATTTTTGGAATTGTCAAAAAATACAGAATTCAAAGTTCTTAATGTTGAGAAAAAACCCGGAACTCGTTCTGCATCTGCTCCTTTTACGACATCTACTTTACAGCAAGAGGCGAGTAATCGATTGGGTTATGGTGTGACAACAACAATGCGTGTTGCGCAGAGATTATACGAGGAAGGATTTATTACTTATATGAGAACGGACTCCGTAAATCTTTCGCAAGAAGCAATTAATGGTGCAAAAGCTCAAATTTTATCAGAATACGGAGACAAATATTCTAAACCAAGAAACTATACCACGAAATCAGCTTCAGCACAAGAAGCGCACGAAGCGATTCGTCCAACGGATTTTTCGGTTAAAAGTATTGGTGATGTTCAGTTGAACAAATTATATCAGTTAATTTACAAAAGAACTTTAGCTTCGCAGATGGCAAATGCTGAAATTGAGAAGACGGTTATCGAAATTGGTAATCCAAAATTGTCTTCTCATTTTGAAGCTGCTGGAGAAGTGATTGTTTTTGACGGTTTTCTAAAGGTGTATGGAATCGAAAAAACTGATGAAGATGATGAAGAAACCAACGAAAAGCTCCTTCCAAAGGTTAATGTAGGAGAGGTTTTAAGTTACAAAACCATCACCGCAACAGAAAAGTTTACAAAACCTGGAGCTCGTTATACAGAAGCGGCTTTAGTAAGAAAGTTAGAAGACTTGGGAATTGGTCGTCCATCAACTTATGCACCGACTATTCAAACGATTCAGAATCGCGAATACGTGGATAAGAGAGAGGTTCTTCCACAAGAAAGGGAGATCGTTAAGATGACTCTTGATTCTTCTGGCGTTAAGAAAAAGGTTTTAGTTGAAAAATTTGGTGGAGATAAAAACAAGTTTGTTCCAACGGATATAGGAGAAGTAGTCAATGAGTTTTTGACTAATAATTTTGCGGAAGTGTTGGATTATGGATTTACCGCAAAGGTAGAGCAAGAGTTTGATGACGTTGCGAACGGTGATAAAAAGTGGAAGAATATCATGACCGATTTTTATGGGTTTTTCCACCCAAGAATCGAAGATGTTGAGGAAAATGCTGATCGAGCAAATGGAGAACGTCTATTAGGAGTTGACCCTAAATCTGGAAAGAATGTTTATTCCAGAATTGGTCGTTTTGGAGCAATGATTCAGATTGGAGAATCTGATGATGAAGAAAAACCAAAGTTTGCATCTCTTTTGCCAAGTCAAAATATTAATACCATTACATTGGATGAGGCTTTGGAATTATTCAAAATTCCTTTCGACCTTAATGATTTTGAAGGCAAATCCGTTTCAGTTGGAGTAGGTCGATATGGACCGTATGTCAAGTGGGGAGAAGATTTTATTTCTCTTGGACGTAGTACAGATCCGTTCTCGGTTACTCAAGAGGTTGCGGAACAGTTTATTAAGGAAAAGCAGATTGCGGATGCACCTGTTGCAACTTATAAAGGAGAGCCGGTCACTAAGGGGAAGGGAAGATTTGGACCTTTTGTAAAGTACAAAAATCTATATGTTAATGTACCTAAGAAATATGATTTTGATCATTTGACTCAGGAAGATATTCATGAGTTGATTGCATCAAAATTAGATAAGGAAGCCAACCGTTACATCCAACAGTGGGAAAAAGAGAACATTTCTATCGAAAACGGAAGATGGGGACCTTTCATTAAGTCTGGTAAGAAGAATTTCAAAATTCCGAGAAAAGCGGATAATGAAAAATATTCGGCTGAAGAATTAGCTGAAGTCTCGTTAGAGCAAGTTAAAAAATGGATGGCGGAGAATAATTAATCAAAGTTAATTCAATATGAACAAAAGGACATGCAAAACTGCATGTCCTTTTTCTTTTGGTCTTTTATTTTTAAGAAAATGAAATACAATGTTTTACATAATAAAAACATTTGAATATTTTAAATTGAATTACAGGTAGCTTGTATATATTTCAATATTAATATTAAATTTCTAATAATATTATCTTACGTTGTGTTTATTTGTAAATTTATTTTTTATCTTTGATGACACAACAAATGATGTTAGAAAATATTTGGTGAAGTATTAATCATTAAATTTTTTTAACACGCTATGAAAAAGTTATTTCTATTATCTGCCGCTCTGGCAACTTTTTTTGCGCATTCTCAAACTATCGACTACACAAAAGCGCCGAACTCTTACATTTACGATGTTGATGTCGCAAATGCCAACAATTATGATGGACTTTTGATTCCTGTAAAGAAAGCTTACTCTATGTGGAGTACTCATGCTTATCTCAAGGAGAATGGAGTTTCGACTCCGATTCCTCAAGGTGATATTGGCGCGTCTCTACTATGGGAAGATGTTCTAGGTTTAGTTTCTGGAGTAGCAATGGTTAATGCAAATCTGCCAGATGACACCAAAATTAAAGTGACGATCAACCCCCGAGCTGGAAAAGGTAATGCTGTCGTTGGTTTTAAGGTGGATGGTGTCGTGTATTGGAGTTGGCATATTTGGGTTACTGATAATCCAGAAAATGGGGTAACCTACGGCCAAGGTTGGGAAACTAATATTGACAATGTTGGTGTATCAATTAGGTATATGGATAGGAATCTAGGGGCTGTAGGAGGAAGTTTTCTTGGTAATGAATGGGAGAAGTCAGGAGGTCTTTCTTATGAGTGGGGACGCAAAGATCCCTTCCCAGGATTGGTTCACAAGGATGGGTTCTTTTATCAGCTTAATGGGGAAGCAGGCTCTTTACAACATCGAACAATTGCAGCCAATAACTCGATACCTGTTAAATTTAGAGAAAATAACGAGATCGAGAAGAATATTCGATATTCTGTGAATAATCCTTATACGTTTATTTATAACAAAGATGCTACTGGGAATTGGTTTAGCAATCAGCGATACCGAACTGCTCCATCTTCCGCGGGAGCTACCGATTATGTTACTTGGGACTTATGGGGAGACAATGCCAAGGGAACAAACGGAAATGCCAATAGCAGTAACACAGCTTTGAAGAATGAAAGTCGTTCATACGAATTAAAGACTTCTTGGGATCCTTGTCCTAATGGATGGAGAGTTCCTTCTTATTACGGGAGGGTTACTCAGAATAATAATTTAGCTTTCTACGGTAGGAGGCCAGATTGGAATAATGATGACATTACAAATAATGCACTAATTCTTCCTGATCAACAAAATGCTGTTCTAAATGGTATAAAAGTGTATCCAGGTCTAGGTATGGATTTCCGCACAGTACCCAACAGAAATCTTGGACTTTTGCCTATACCAGGTGGTTATGTCCCATACCCGAATAATGCAGCAGCTGGTACCGAAACGGGAGTCATATTTCAAGATAATAATGCAAGTGGTGGAATGTGGAGTGCTACCTTTGGTTACGATGGAGCTAGGCTTTTTACAATTATTTCTGATCATTATCGCACCAATACTACCGTTGGACTGCATTCGATTTATATTAATGAAACCAATCCAACGAGAGCAGGTAACGCTGTAAGATGTATCAGGGACCCAAATCTTGCTAAAATTGGCAATTTTGTTAACGAATATTTCAGCAATTCTAATGAGAATTATACACAAGGTATTGATAATCCTAACTCTTATTTGGTGAATAACGAAAGTCAAGTGAGGATACCTGTTAGTAAAGCTTTCTCTGTTTACAACCAACGACTTTCTGATAAGCAGATGCTTCCTTACAATAACTTGGTGGCGAAGGTACTTTGGACAACTAATCCTAACTTGGTTAATGAGATGCATTTGGAGAATTTGACCTCAGATCCAAGAAATGCGGAGATTGTGGTTAATCTTAATGCAGGGCAAAAAGGTAACGTTGTTGTTTCGTTACATAATGGAGATACTACCAGTCCAGTTTATTGGAGTTGGCATATTTGGGCTCCTAACACGAGTCCAGTTGCAAGTACACTTACTTATCAAACAGAAGTTCCTATAGTAACTGCTTATAATTTTGTAAACCCTACAAAGAGTAAACACCCTCCGATTAAAAGTGAGTTCATGGATAGAAACTTGGGAGCTTTAGAAGTTATGCCTTCAACCACAAATACAGCGCAAGCGCAAAATGCTAAAGGATTACATTTTCAATGGGGAAGAAAGGATCCGCTGCCTAGTTTCTTATCCTCTTCAACCATTTATTTAGGAAGTGAAAATGCTACCGCAACGGGCACAATAACATATAGTCAAGTGAACGGTACAACCTACGAGAGTTCTTACGCTGAGAGTATTAATAATTACGGATCTACAAGCGCTAACCTCTATAATTCATTGAGAGATAATGTAAAATATTCAGTGCAAAACCCACTAAAATTTTTATACAAAACTGGAACGGGAGCTGTATATGATGGTTTTAACAAGTCTTCTAATGATTTGACTCAAGTAAGAGATTGGGTTTCTACAAAAAGAAATTTGATGTCAGAGAGATGGGGTCACGCAAATAAAAAATCGGTATATGATCCTTGTCCCGCAGGATGGAGGGTTCCAGATGTTAATTTTACCCATCTTTATACAAGCTCGAAAGGAAATTCTCCTTGGTACAATAGCTATCGAAATGATAGTGATGCTACCGCTGGAATTGTTCAAGATCAGTGGAGGTCAGTGGTAACCTATTATGGCGGAGCTGTTGTTGGAAGTCTTGGATGGGTTTTTGCGGGGACTAACTACGTCATTGGTAATTTCGCTAAAGACGGAATTAGAGGTGAAATAGGAGAAAAAAGTGTGAATCCAAACAAAGCAGGTGTGTGGACTGCATCTCTTGCAGACCGTGGAACTGGTTACGCGCTGGCAATGCAATTCGAGGGGAATAATGTACAAACGGGAACAGGAGTTTATCCTCAAGCTGCAATGGGAGTGCGTTGTATGAAAGATCCAACTTTTGTAAGTCCAGTGCTAAGTGTAAACGCTTTATCTGCTCCATCTCCTGAAACTGTTAAAGTTTATCCAAATCCATTTAGTGATTTTATTAAAGTTTCGGACGAGAATGTTGAGGTGTATCAGATCATTGACCTCAATGGAAGATTGATTAAACAGGGAAAAATCAATAAAAACGAAATTAATACCAAAGATCTTACATCTGGTGTGTACATGCTGATTTTGCAAACCAAGAACCATAAAACTATTGCTCAGAAAGTAATTAAATTATAGTTGTTTTTTTGATGAAAGAGATTTATAGTTTGTTTTTTAGAGAACCTCGAAGGATTTATTTCCTTTGAGGTTTTTTTGTATGTTTGTTGTGCTGTAATAGATTTCAGATTTTGTATGAACTTAGAAGATGTAATAATTCCCCCTCCTAAAATAGAAGCCGAGAAGTGGCAATTGGGAAGTAAGATTCTTAATGATTTGGTTGAAAATTCAATTGTTTTGATTTTTGTTTCTGAATTAAGGGGAGCAGGTCGAGAGAAAGGGGATATCAATTTTAATTCGATTAGAAGGGAGTTTTATAAGTTGTCGCAGCTCGATTTCGAAATTCCGATTGTTGATTTAGGAGACCTTGTTTCTGGGAAGACACTTCAGGATACCCATTATATTGTTGAAGAAATCGTTTCTTTATGTTTGTACAAAAATGCGATTCCTGTGATTGTTGGAGGAAGCACCGATTTGTCTTATTCGGTTTTTTCTGCAATTAATTTTCATCAAAAGAATACTAACTATACCCAGATTTCTAACGTTGTTTCTCTGGAAAATACAGGAGAAGAGATTTCAGAAAAAAATTATCTTCCTCGCATCTTCAGTACCAAAAACTTTGCGATTAAAAATTTTCATTTGCTTGGATATCAAAAGCATCTGAATGAAATGGATTCTGTAAAATTAATTAAGGAGGTAGATTTTGATATCTTGAGGCTTTCCGAAATGATGAATTCTACAGAAAAGACAGAACCGTATTTCCGAAGAGCACATCTTGTTACCGTTAATTGCGACTCGATTGAGAGCAATGGTTTTCCCTTTTCTATCAATCCACAGGTTAACGGGCTTAATAAAAGGGAAATATGTGCCTATATGAAGGAAATAGGATTAAGTGAAAACTTGAAGTCGGTCGGTATTTTTAATTTTGATTTTGAAAACCAAACGCAAGTGAACAATCAACTCCTTGCTCAAATGATTTGGTATCTAATAGAAGGAATTAACATTCAGAAATCTCATCCTAAAGACAGAAAACTAGAGACTTATCTAGTTCTTATTAATAATCAGGAATATTCTTTTAAGCGAGATATATTTACCAATTTGTGGTATTTTGGTAGTGACGAAAAGCTAGAAAACTGTTTGCCATGCTCTCTTGGTGATTTTGAATTGGCAAAAAAGGGGATTCTTAATACACGATTACATAATTTTCTTAAATAGATGAAGAAAGTATCGGTAATTGTCCCAGTTTATAATACAGAAGCATACCTTAGAAAGTGTCTTCAGTCGTTGGTAAGTCAGACACTAGAAGATATAGAAATTATTATCGTCAACGATGGTAGTACCGATAAATCGCAGACTATAATTGACGAATTTTCGCAAAATTTTCCCGAAAAAATTAAGGCTTATCTAAAATCGAATGGAGGATTAAGCGATGCAAGAAATTTTGGATTAGACCATGCTTCAGGTGAATATATTGGATTTGTAGATAGTGATGACTACGTTAGGTCAGAGATGTTTGCAAATATGTATGCATTAGCAAAACAGCATGACGCAGAAATGGTTATTTGCAATCTTCAAAAAGTTGATGAAAACGGAAATGTTACTCAGAAATTGACGCAAATTCCCAACATGCCGGAAAAAATTGTTTTAGAGCAGCATTTTTCTATTTTTTCTGATTTGAGTTATTTTGCTTGTAATAAAATATTTAAAAAAGAACTTTTTACGCAGTATCGATTCAAAAAAGGGGTCCATTTTGAAGATATCCAGCTTATTCCACAGCTTCTCTTGCAGTGCAATATAGTAGCTCAAACGCAGGAGTTTTATTACCAGTATTTTGAGCGCAGTGATTCAATTTCTAAAACGCATACAGAGCGAGGTTTAGATATTTTGCATGCTGTTGAAGATGTTGAAGTAGCTTTCAAAACTTCAAAGTATGCCAATAAAAAAACCGAATTAAAAAATTTTCAAATTTTAGAAGGTATTTATACTTTTCTAGCGTATTTAGCTTTTGTGAAGGACGAAGGTACTTATTTTAAGATGAAATCAAGATTAGATAAATTTATAATAGAAAGAAATATCAAAAAAACCGAAATCCTTAGATATAAAAGGTTTGGTAAAAATTATCTCTTAAGCCTGCCTTTTAATAAGCGAATTTATTATTTATTATTTATTTTAAATTTTTTAACTCTTGTAAGAGAAAAGTATTTAACTTAATTGAACAAATAAAAAAATACAATCTTATGAAAAGAGTAGTTCTGTTTGTGATGTTTTTCACGACACTTTCACTGTTTTTTTCCAGTCATGGAAATTTGAATATTGAGAGTAAATTTCTTCCACCTCCCTATTCTTGGAATATGGATAATGTGGTAGTTAATCAAAATACCAGTGAGACTGGTGTTGTTTTGATTAGAGGCAACTTTGTAAAACCTGTTACGTCTGATGTGATTAAATTAAGTGTTCAATACAAGAGTTCGTCAGGAAACTGGATTGAAGTGTGGTGTAATAGTTTTGGGGCTCAGGAGGATTATAATGGCAATCTGGAAGCGCTATTCGAATTGCCAGCATCTTCTAATCCCACATATGAAATAAAGGTTGATATTGTTTCTGATACCAGTATCTCTAATTGGCAATCTATAACTTGGAGTAAAACAGTTTCTCATTACAAACAGGGGGATTATGTTATAAATACTTGCTCTCAAGAATTGGATGAAAATAAATATACTATTTTACTTACTCCAAAAAAAGCTGGAACTTTGGTATATGACACTTCAAGTAACTTGACAGGAATTAAAGACAGGGTAAACTCTACTCATATCTTTAATAAAAAAGATAATGTTGTCTTTTCCATTTACAAAACACCGACTCTCATTACTGACACTAATGGGGCAAAATCGGTTAAGATTGTAAACTCAGGAACTTTGAGTGACGTTCTTGGCGGTACTCCAGAAGTTAATTATAACGAGACCTCATCAAGACCAATACCATATTTGTATAGTTATAATGATCCTGTATATGTTATTGCAGGTAAATTTTCTGCCCAGGGATTTTTAATGAAATTTAGTCAATGGCCAGTAGATACAGATGGTGTAGGTTATCATGACTTTAGAAATCCAAGTGCGTTACAGACGAGAATATTTAATTTATACAATTATATAAATCAAAGTTTATCCAGTTTAATTTCTGATCAAGAACCAATTGTAATGGTTTCTAGCAAAAGAATAGGGCTTAGGATTTATAAACAAAATGGGGCATATATTCAAGTAACTGGACATACCAATTATGATCCCAATGGAACTTATTTTGGCTATCCTCCTGATCAAGGAGGAGGAATGAGAGGTCCGGGTTCAGAAGATTTTATTATTTCGAATACATCTCAAGCTACCATTTATGGAATGGGAGCTATTCGGAATGATCAATATGGAGATCACGCTCTGTCTAATGCGGAAATTGGTAATGAGGTTGCAAAATTTATTAATTATGTAGGAATATTTGGCAATACAACGATGACTGGAGGATCAGCATGTTCTAGCAATTGTTTCACAATAAATACCACTGCGATTCCTGATTTTGTTCCAACGGATTGGACAAAAGCACCTAATAGTTATGTTTTTGATCCTACAGATTCTACTAATGGTGATGGTCTTTATATTCCTGTAAAAAAAGCCTATGCGATGTGGAATAGCGGTCAATATATGGGAGGAAGTCCTATACCAGTAGGAACTATAACTGCTGACGTGCTTTGGGAAGACAATCACGGGTTAATAAAATCAGGGACTAATTATGCTTTAGAAATTATTGGTAGTGGAGAAGCGGCAAAAATAAAAGTTCCAATTAATAAAGCAAAAGAGGGTAATGCTGTAATTGCTTACAAAGTAAACGGAACGGTATATTGGTCTTGGCATGTTTGGGTAACTGATAATCCTACGAATGGATCAACATATAAAAGTTTCCTTAATGTTAAAAGAGAAAAACCTGATGGAACACTAGAAGTTATTCCTGATACAGAATGGCAATGGATGGACAGGAATCTTGGTGCAGTGGCAAGTACAATTACTGAAGCGCAAGGAATAAAAAATGGAGGATTACTTTACCAATGGGGTAGAAAAGACCCAATTCCTCCGTTAGTTTATAAGGGAGGTGATTTCTACGAGGTATCTGGATCTATTGGCAGGGTCAGGCATAGTCGATCAAGAAATATGACAAATGCGGTAGGTTTTGATTCGTTTCGAAAATTTGTTCTTTTAAACAATGCAAATGTAACCAGTAATATTCGACTATCTGTAAGTAATCCTCTGAGTCTAATATATGTTAATAAAAATGATAATACAGGTCAAGCTTATTATTACAATAACGCTAATTTACCATATAATTGGTTTGGAACGAGTTCCATGTTTTCAGACGATAAATTATCAGAACTTAATTTATGGTCTGACAATTCTAAAGGAAGAATAAACTACGGCTATAATGAAGAAAATGCTGCTTCTCCATACAGAAATAAATCATCGTTTGATCCTTGTCCAAACGGCTGGAGAATCCCATCTATGCTGGTGGCTAATTTAGCCGCACCCGCACCTTCTTATGAAGATAATATAAGAATTGATTATTCTCCATATGGTCCAAGGAGTTCAATGGGAGAACAAGCGTTTGTAAACTCTAATTATCATATAATCAAGCCAAATGATTCCAATACCCCGACTTTTTTACAAGGAATTAAAGTTTATTCTAATATAGGCATGGATTTTTCATCAGTAGGAGGTTTTAATATGGGTATTTTCCCTGGAACGGGAGCCATTCTTCGACTTTTTCAATCGGGACAATATACTGATCAGCATCATGTGGGGCTTTGGACAGCAACAATGCCAAAGCATTTTGATTTAACACCAGTTGTTTCTGCGAGGTCAATGTTGATGCTCCCTGATGCGGCTCAGCCCGATGTTCCTGATTCTAGTTTGCCAAATATAACAGGAAGGTTTCAATATTACCCTAGTTCAGGTGGTGTCACTTCTGATGCAATTGGATGTAGATGTATTTCTGACCCACTATACAATATTGGTTTATATGATTTTCCTACAGAGTTTTTCGTTGATAATAGCAATTTTCTTGAAGGGATAGATTTGCCAAATACTTATCAGCAAGTTAAGAATGCAGCTGCGTTCATGATTGAAATTCCTGTCACTAAGGCATTTTCGGTCCAAAGTCAGTTGCTAAATAATCCTGCTATTTTAAATAGTAATAGTTTTAATAATTTAAAAGCCAATGTTCTTTGGACAACCAACACTAATTTGATTGCTAATGTAACTATTCAGAATCCTTCACCCAGTTCGCTATCAGCCCTTTCAAATTCTAAAATTTTGGTTACAATTAAGCCAAATCAAAGTGGAAATGCGGTAGTTACCCTTCATAATGGAAGTATTACAAATCCTATATATTGGAGCTGGCATGTATGGATTACAGATACTCCGATATCTTCATATTTATATACAACAGAATTGCCAGATAGTGCAGCTCCTAATTATGTTAACTATGTGAAGAAAGGACAGATTTTAAAAACTGAGTTCATGGATCGTAATCTTGGCGCAACTTATGCGTTTCCAAATGTTTCAAACCCTTTAACTCCAAACGCAACTGAAATCGCACAAATTAAAGCTTCAACAGGATTACAATATCAATGGGGAAGTAAAGATCCGTTGCCTCCATTTCAAAATGCATATGATATGGCGAACGGTAATGTGTATTTGGGAACTACTAGTGATGCAGGTTTAACGTCTTATACCACACTTACACCTGCTGCATATAATACGTTAGGTGGGAATTATATAATACCTTATAATACCTATTCCAATGCATCAAATGCCAATGTTATTAGTTCTGATAAACCGTTTGAGAAAGTGGCTAAAGTATTGAAGTATTCCGCAGAGAAACCTTTAGTTTATATGATTCCTAGTACTATGGCAGTATATAATACAGCTGTTCCCAATTATACAAATGGTACAGATTGGATTGCGACTGAACCTAATTTAATGCCCGAACGATGGGGTAGAGGAGATAATAAATCCATTTTTGATCCGTGTCCTGCAGGATGGAGGGTACCAGAACTTATTGCTACTGGCTATCATATAAATGAAGATTTTGGGCTAACGCCTTGGTATAAGAAGGATTTGAAAGCTGCTACTGCTTATAGTATTACTACAGATTATCTTGGAAGTAGAGTTAGAAACGCTACTACAACATCTACGGTTGGATATATGTATAATAATACAAATTATAAAATAGGAAATTTTCCTAAACTGGGGACAAGAGGATATAGGAGTGTGACTGCAAATGGAGGAACTTCAGGCACATATAATACAGTTAATTTTCAATATCCTCTTATTTGGACAGATGCTTTAAATTCTGATTATAGAGGGCGTCCAATTAATGTATGGTTTGATGTTGCTGCAAGCGCTAACAGAACTATTGTATTACATGATAATAATGATCCTTATTTTGCTGCTGGTTGTAGATGCGTAAAGATAAAAACTGATGAAAATGGACTACAACAAGGAGCTGTTCCAAAATTACAAATCACAAGTTTGACGGGAAGAATGGCCGATAATACTTTATCTAAATCCGAGTTGGATGTAATTATTAAAAATAATGCAATAAAGTTATATCCAAACCCTGTTGAAAATGATTTATTTATTAGCAGTGAAGAATCAAAGGTATATTATTATCAAATATATGCTACTTCTGGTCAAATGGTAATGAGTGGCAAGTTTATAGATAATAAATTGACGTTATCACATTTACCTAGTGGAGTTTACTTAATCAGGATTAATGATTCTAAAGAGATTTTTAAAATAATAAAAAAATAAGTTTATAAAAGTTTATTA